>JAGADU010000128.1 GCA_017613435.1 Lachnospiraceae bacterium
GAGCTTTACGATTCTCTCATCCGGAACCGCCACAACTCCGACATTGGGATCTATTGTGCAAAAGGGATAGTTGGCACTCTCCGCTCCCGCTTTTGTTAATGAATTAAAAAGTGTCGACTTGCCGACATTGGGCAATCCTACGATTCCTAGTTTCATTTTATATCTCCTTAATTGCTGCCTATTTCAAAACGCGAGTTGTATTTTATCACATTTCAAATAAATATACAAACCATGAATTAGGTGGGAACAACCGCCGAAAACTTAATCTCTTTTCTTTATCATTCTGACGATTGTAACCGGTGTGCCGAGATTCCATTCTCTTTTGCATCCGTCGAATTCAAAACCGTATTTGTGATAAAAACGGATAGCCCTCTCGTTTTTTTCGAATACCCACAAAAATACGGTATTGTATTCTCCTAGCCTGGAGATTGCTTCATTCATCAATCTGTATCCTATTTTACGGCCATAATATTCAGAGAGGACATAAATTGCCACAACTTCTCCCGCATCCGGCAAATCTTCTTCTCTCGAAGGCCCGTATACCGCAAATCCTACGACTTTATCTTTATCCTTAGCCACAAGAGTGTTTTGCGGGCACTGTCTCGCACGTGCCGTTGTCGCCTCTACAGTCATCGAATCAAGATATCTGTCACATACGATACCCCTGTAAGCTTCCTGCCATGAAGTACAATGCACATATCCCCTCCCGCACAATTCCTCATCGGTTTCAGCCGATTTAATGCATATCGAATCTTTTATTTCTTCCATAATTATTTAATCCTCTTCTGTCCGAATATAATCAAATCAGTTTATCATATATATATTTATACAGCATCTTTCCGTGATTTAAAATATATTTATCTGCTTTTTTCACGGAAAAACCTTCTATACTTACAAATCCCTCGTTTGTTTTACTCTTGAGGTCATTTTTGTCTGTTAAACGGCCATTTTGCGACCGATTTTTCAGTACCTGATTCATTTATCTTATCCTGATCGTAAATTTGTCTTCTTTGACTTTAATCGCGGCTTTTAATTTGTTTTTTTCGAGTATATTTTTGGATATTGCCAATCCCAATCCGTTTCCCGAAACATCCGAACGGCTTTCGTCGCCTTTAACAAAAGGCTCCCATAGTTTTTGGGGTTTGCATCCGATAGGCGCAATCGGAGCATTCTCCATGGCGAAATAATGGCAAAAAGGCTTATCTGTTCCGTATATTTTTATAATGCCCCCGTCTTTGGTATACTTTACCGCATTTCCGAGCAGATTGTCGCAAACACGCTTCATAGCTTTTCTTTCGACTCTTCGATTAAACGCATTCCCGTATTCTATCTTTAATTTCTTCTCTTCGATTACTTTTTTCAAAGCTTCCTCGGATTCTTTAAACAAAGCTACCAAATCCGTTTTTTCTTTATTTATCTTTCCGTTTGATTTTTCCGAAAACGACAATTCAATTACATCTTCGATAATATTGTTTATGTATCCGGTGTTTTGAAGTATTCCGTCCGCATATTCCGCACCGTTCTCCGACTGAATGTTCTCCCTTAGATTTTCGGCATACCCCGACATAACGGTCAAAGGTGTTTTCAAATCATGCACCAGGGAATTAAGCAAAGCGATGCGATAATCCTCGTTTCTGTAAAAATACCGCAATTTACTATAATACATCCGGGCAAAAACAACGGCAATCAAAGATGAAACTATAAACGAAACCGTCCAGATGAAAATCCATAATCCTTTATACGTCTCGAAAATGTTCTCCTGAACGCATATGTAAAAATATTTTATATTACCGTCTTTGGGCGAAAGTTTTCTTGATGATAAATATATTCTGTTCCTGTTTGAAAGCGCGTTGGGTTTTGATATTATTCCTCCTTTATATTCGTCTTTCAAAACATCGGATTTCAAATCTTCTTCAATGACCTTTTTAATATACTTTTCATCCGACTCGGAAGTTCCCATCAGCCAAACGTTGAACGTGTCTTTATATACATTTTCCGGCGGAATATACGATTTATAATTATCCTTGTATTCTTCAAAATGCAAAGACAGATCATAGGGTATTTTCTCAACCGTCGATTTTGTATTAAACCCTCCGCGAGCTCCCGCCTTATTGGCATATGTCCGTTTTATCACTTCGCCTTTAATCGGCAAAAATGTTTTATTCTTATAGTCATACCATATTTCCTTAACCGTGATTTCATATTCGACATACGGTTTTTTCCCGAACCACTCCCGGATCGAATCGGTATTTTTATTGTTTTCATCTATTATTTCTTTAAACAGATTCAGATCCGTCAGGTAATCCAAATCACAGGTATAAACATGTCCCTCGATAACATTCTCATCGGATTCATCCGAAGCGAAAGGCAGGGATGTAAACATTTTTTGAGATGATTCCATGAATATTTTATCGCTGTTTGAATCATATAAACAAGCATATTGTTTTGTATTTATAAAATTAAACGAATCCGGCAAATCCGAATTCTTAACATCCTGCATGACTCCGCTTAAATATAAATTATAAATCCGCGTTATGCCTTCATCTTCGATATTACCCCTTTTGTTAAAAGATTCCTCTACAAAATCAACCATTTCGGTATTTCGTGTTTCATACAGGCTGTTGCTTAAATAATACAAAATATCTATCGTAAAAGTGCCTATTAAAAAAGCAATTATCCATGCGGCAATTATTCGGGGCAGCAATACTGTTATAAAATTTTTCCTTTTTTTCGATTTCATGTGACAGTCCTCCTATTCGGTCATTTTGTATCCGCGCGAAAAGACTGTAATTATCTGCTTTGATGCTTCGCCGAGTTTCTTTCTCAGATTTTTGATATGATTGTCCACCGTTCGGTCATACCCTTCGAATTCATCGCTCCATACGGCATTTAACAGTGTTTCCCTTGAAATAATTTTATCCTTATGATTCATAAGATAATTCAACAATTCCGATTCCTTCGGAGCAAGAATGACCCTTTTTCCGTTAACAAAAACTTCTCCGTTTTCCGTATTCATACGAACGGCTCCCACGCAAATCGTTTTTGATACTACGGTTCCTTTGGAACGATTGATAAGCGCAATGCATTTTGCGTACAAAGTCGCAAGCGAAAAAGGTTTGGTAACGTAATCGTCACATCCCGATTCGTAGCCCGCGAGAAAATCTTCTTCCATAGTTTTGGCAGTCAGAAAAATAATCGGAACGTCACTGGTTTTTCGTATGGTTTTGCACAGAGTAATTCCGTCTGCATAAGGCATCATAATATCAAGAATAACCAAATCGTATTCTCCGTATTTAAGCAGTTCTCCCGCCTCTTTTCCGTTCGAAGCTTCGGTTATGACAAAACATTCGTCCTTTTTGTTTGAAAAATAATCACGAATCATTTTGCGAATCTGCGCATTGTCTTCCGCTATGAACAGTCTGTACTCCATACAAGCATCCTTTCGTCTTTTCGATTGAAGATTATCACAAAGATATATTCAAATTATATCGTCTTGCATAAAAGTTTGCATAAAAAAAGTTGCTCTTTTAAAGCAACTTCTTTTCTTGACCTGTATAAAAACTCTTACGAAACAACATCTGAAATTTCCAAATCGGGAGAAGGTCCTCCTTCGGGCGCTTCCTGCTCTCCTGCAAATTCCATGGGATCCGTTCTTTCCGTGTCGGTTTCTTTTTCTTCATCCCAGAGAGAATCGTCTTTTTCGTGTTCTTTGGCCATAACTGCCATATTCTTTGCAGCCATATAAAGCTTGAAATTGTATTTCATAAGTCTTTCTTCATCCTGCGGGGGAACTATATCTCCCTTCATAATGCGTCTTGCCGTTTCCATGATTTTCAATTCATCGACCGCAGCTTCTTCCATGGCCTCGGCATTTTCTTTTGAAGAAATCATATTCGCATACGCGCACTCCGCCTCCGCAAGTTTTTCGTTATATTTCATATATTCTTCTTTTTGTCTGTTCAACGCATCATGGGAAATCTGCAAAGTGGCTGCTTTTTCGTTGTATTTGTCAGCTTCGTTCGGATAAAGTCTCGCATTCTTTTCGGCTTCTTCTTTTTGCTTTTCCAAATCCGACGCGGCAAAAGAAAATTTTTGATACTGTTTGTAATATACGCTCTTGGCTTCAGAAATTTTCATAATAAACCTCCGTGTAAACCGATAAAACAAAGGCATCCGTGCCTTCATTTATTATATCGGTTCATCAAAGAAAAGAAAACATACGAAAATTCGAAAAATTTTTAATTTGGAACGAAAATGGAACGCTTGCGCCATCAATTCGGAACTAACGGCTACTAAAATGTGTGGTATCGGCTGACATTTCGGTCTGCCGCAAAAAATCTCTTGGAGGCTACATATTATGTATTTTGACGCAATCGCTAAAATCATTTCCGAACGTACCGGCTGTGATGTCTCGACCATCAAGCCCGAAAGCAAAATCTTCGAACTCGGAATCGACTCTCTCGACACAGTTGAACTTCTTATGAATCTTGAAGACGAAATCGGAATCGAAATCGATCTCGACCAGAAAGTAGAAACTGTTGACGATCTCGACAAATTCATCCAAAGCAAGATACAGCAGGGGTAATGCCATGATCAAGTCAGCAATATGCGAGATGCTTGGCATCGAATATCCCGTTTTTCAGGGCGGAATGGCATGGATTTCTGACGGAAAACTCTCCGCTGCCGTTTCAAACGGCGGCGGTTTGGGTATCATAGCCGCGGGAAACGCACCCGGCGAATATGTCAGAGAACAGATCCGTATCGCCAAAAGCCTGACCGATAAGCCTATCGGAGTGAACATTATGCTTTTAAGCCCCTACGCCGACGAAGTTGCAAAAGTAGTCGTTGAAGAAAAAGTAAACGTCGTAACAACGGGCGCGGGCAATCCTTCTAAATATATTAAAGAATGGCTTAATGCCGATATCAAAGTAATTCCCGTTGTTGCATCGGTAGCCATGGCAAAACTTATGACAAGACTCGGCGCATCGGCTCTCATAGCCGAGGGCGGCGAAAGCGGCGGACATGTCGGAGAGCTTACCACAATGGTACTCGTTCCACAGATATGCGATGCCACCACTCTTCCCGTTATAGCCGCAGGCGGCATCGGAAACGGAAGGGGCGTTGCGGCATCTTTCATGCTCGGAGCCTGCGCGGTACAGATGGGTACCAGATTTTTAAGCGCATACGAATGTTCCATTCACCCTTCTTACAAAGAAAAAATACTTCACGCCAACGATTTATGCACAATGGTCACGGGCAAAAGACTCGGACACCCGGTAAGAAGCTTAAGGACCCCTTTTGCCAGAGATTATTTCAAAGCCGAATATTCGGATATCTCGGATGAGGAACTTGAAAAACTGGGCGTGGGCGCACTCAAAGCAGCCGTTGTTGACGGAGACAGCGAAAAAGGTTGTTTCCTCGCAGGACAGATTGCCGGTGTCGTAAACAGGGAACAAAGTGCGGCCGAGATTATAAAAGAAGTCATAAGCGAAGCAGAACCTATACTTAAAAAAGCCGGAGAATGGGTGGTGTAAAAATGAACGAAAACAGAACTTTAAAAGGGAAAACCGCAATTGTTACGGGCGGTTCCAGAGGAATCGGCGAAGCCGTAACTTATAAGCTTGCGTCCCTTGGAGCAAATATAGCGATAATTTACGCGGGCAACGAAGAAGCAGCAAAAAAGACAAGCGATAAATGCAGGGAAGAATTCGGTGTCGAAGTAAAAACATACCGTCTCGACGTTTCGGATTTCAGTGCCGCAAAGGAAACGGTTTCGGAAATAAAAAAAGATTTCGGTACGGTGCATATTCTTATAAACAATGCGGGAATCACAAGGGATAATCTCCTTGCAATGATGAAAGAAGAAGATTTCGATGCGGTTCTTGATACCAACCTCAAAGGCGCATTCAATATGATACGTCATACCGCCGGAATGTTTATAAGAAATCACGAAGGCTGCATTATCAATATTTCATCCGTTGCGGGACTGCTCGGCAATCCCGGTCAGTGCAATTACAGCGCATCGAAAGCGGGTCTTATCGGACTCACAAAATCCGTTGCGAGAGAATTGTCTCAAAAAGGCATAAGATGCAACGCCGTTGCTCCGGGCTTTATAGCCACCGATATGACTGCAAATCAAAGCGACAATCCTTTATTGGAAAGAATACCCCTTGGCAGAATGGGCTCCGTTGAGGATATAGCAGATGCCGTAGAGTATCTTGTATTCGCTTCGTACGTAACAGGCGAAGTCTTAAAAGTAGACGGCGGAATCGCCATGTAAAAAACAGAAAAGAGAAAAAACAATGAACGAAAATTACAGAAGAGTCGTAATAACAGGAATGGGCGCGGTAACTCCCGTCGGAAACAATGCAAAAGAAACATGGGAAGCTCTTAAAAGCGGTAAAAACGGTATCGCACCCGTAACATATTTCAATACTGACAATTTAAAAGCAAAACTCGCTGCGGAAGTAAAGAATTTCGATCCCGCCGATTATCTTGACGTAAACGAAATCCTTCGTACCGACCGCTATACGCAGCTTGCTTTGGCCGTAGCGCAACAGGCTGTTGACGAAAGCAAAATTAAAGGAACCGTGGACCCCGACAGATTCAGCGTAATCTTCGGTACCGGCATCGGAGGTATATCGACATTCGAATCGGAGCATACAAAAATACTCGAAAAAGGTCCGAGACGTGTCTCCCCCCTCTTCGTTCCGATGATGATATCAAATATGGCATCGGGAATGATTGCAATCAAACATGATTGCCGAGGAAGCGCAATGCCCACAGTAACCGCATGTGCTTCGGGTTCAAACGCCATAGGAGAAGCAATGCGTCTTATCCGTCACGGATATTCGGATGCTGTTATCTCAGGCGGTACGGAAGCTGCAATCTGCGCATCCGCAATCGCCGGATTTGTAAATATGCAGGCACTCTCCACTTCCAACGATCCCAATGCGGCTTCTCTTCCTTTTGACAAAAGAAGAGGCGGTTTCGTAATAGGCGAAGGAGCCGTTGCTCTCGTACTCGAAGAATATGAGCATGCCGTTTCAAGAGGCGCAAATATTTACGGAGAAATCTGCGGATACGGTTCGACATGTGACGCATATCATATTACTGCACCCCATCCCGAAGCAAGAGGAGGCTCCAAGGCAATGAAAGATGCCTTAAAAGAAGCCGATTATACCGAAGACGATACTGTATATGTCAACGCTCACGGAACGGGAACACCCATGAACGACGTTCTCGAAACGCTTGCAATTAAAATCGCCCTCGGAGAAGAAAAAGCAAAAGCATCATATGTCAGTTCGACAAAATCAATGACCGGACACATGCTCGGTGCCGCAGGTGCCATCGAAGCGCTTGCCTGCCTTATGGCT
The DNA here is from genome assembly GCA_017613435.1 of Lachnospiraceae bacterium. Taxonomy (GTDB): domain Bacteria; phylum Bacillota; class Clostridia; order Lachnospirales; family Lachnospiraceae; genus UBA3766. Next base: position 7,377 of record JAGADU010000128.1, read on the forward strand.
TTAAAGGAAAATACAATTCCTCCCACCATAAATCTTAACGAGCCCGATGAAAAATGCGATTTGAATTATGTTCCCAACAAGGCCGTTAAAGCCGACATTACTCTCGCACTTTCAAACTCTCTGGGCTTCGGCGGACACAATGCATGTCTCGCTTTCAGAAAGGTTTAAAAATGAACAAAGAAGAAATAATGCAAATATTACCGCACAGGGATGACATGCTTTTAATCGAAGACGTATGCAATAACGACGGTGTCGCAATCGGTCATTATCATGTGAGGGGAGACGAATTCTTTTTAAGAGGTCACTTCCCCGGAAATCCGATCGTACCCGGTGTCATCCTTTGCGAAATGATGGCACAGAATGCCTGCGTGCTTATGCAGGATAAAATAACCGAAGGCTGTATACCCGTATATACGGGACTTAACAACGTGAAATTCCGTTCAATCGTAAAACCCGGAGACACCATTGAATTGAAATGCGAAATCACACGTTCCAAACACCCTTTCTATTTCGGAAAGGGAGGAGCTTTCGTTAATGAAAAATTATGTATGTCAGCCGAATTTTCATTCGCCGTTACAGGAGCTTAGCCAAAATGAGTATCAGTCAATTATACTGTCACGAGATTACGGACGAAAACGGTGCATTAACCGATTTTTATACACAATATCCACCCGATTTTAATTTCGGATACGATGTAGTGGATTTGGTTGCCGAAAAAGAACCCGACAAAAGAGCACTCGTATGGTGCAATGTCGAAGGAGAAGAACATATTTTTTCTTTTTCGGACATAAAAAAATACAGTAACAAAATGGCAAACGTATTTCTCTCACAGGGAATCGGGCGCGGAAATAAAGTAATGCTCGTATTAAAACGTCATTACGAATACTGGTTTGCGATAATCGCACTTCATAAGATCGGAGCGATCGCCATACCCGCTTCGCACCTTTTAACGGTAAGCGATTTCACATACCGAATCAATACCGCGCATATCGATGCCATTATCTGCACCCCGCAGGACGATATACCCGGAAAGATTCAGGAAGCCCTCGCATGTTCGGATTACAAAATTAAATTATGGTGCGTGCAAAAAGACATCGGGGGCTTCGACAATCTTTCCGTACAATCGGAAAAAGCAAGCGAAGAACTTCAAAGAATTCCGACGCTTGCCACGGATCCGATGCTTATGTATTTCACATCCGGAACTACCGGCTATCCAAAGGGCGTTATTCACAATTACACTTACCCTTTGGCTCACATAATAACTTCCAAATATTGGCAACAGACCGAAGATAACGGTCTTCACTTTACCGTTGCGGAGACAGGATGGGCAAAAGCATCCTGGGGCAAATTATACGGACAATGGCTTACGGGAAGCGCGGTAATGGTTTATGATTTCGACAACTTTGAACCCAGGCAGCTTATTAATATCATAAACCGTTACTCTGTCACATCCTTTTGTGCTCCGCCGACGGTATACCGTTATCTGGTCAGAAAAGGGATTCCCAAAATGCCTTCCCTTAAGCACGCTTCTACAGCCGGAGAAATGCTTTCTTCCGAGGTATATCGTAAATTCACCGAGCAGACGGGTTTAACCCTTTGCGAAGGTTACGGTCAAACCGAAACAACTCTCCTAATTGCAAATTTTAAAGGAAGAAAAGCTGTCGGTGGCTCAATGGGAATCCCATCTCCTCTTTACAATATCGAACTTCGTACCAATGACGGCAGAAAAGCCGCCCCGGGAGAAATAGGCGAAGTCGTTATAATACCCAAAAAAGACTGTGCTCCCATCGGCATCTTTTGCGCATACTTAGATAACGAAGAACAATATTCCTATGTTTGGAGGGACGGGGTCTATCATACCGGAGATGCGGCTTACCAAGACGAAAACGGTACGTTTTATTTTCACGGACGCTTTGACGACATCATCAAAACGGGCGGTTTTCGCGTCGGCCCTTACGAAGTCGAGAATGTTCTTTTGGAACATCCTGCGGTTGTCGAATGCAGCGTAATCGGTGTTCCCGACTCTTTAAGAGGTCAGGCGATAAAAGCCGTGGTGGTACTCGATAAAGGCTACTCTCCTTCAGGCAAACTCGAACTTGATATTAAAGATTTCTGCAACAAGAAACTTGCAGAATACAAATGGATCCGTCTGGTGGAATTCGTAAAAGAAATGCCTAAAACCATCAGCGGTAAAATAGTTAAACCGGCTCTTCGGGGATAAAACAAATTTACGCAGAAAGTTGAAAAGAATTCATAACTCTGATAAAATTTTTCATTGGAATTCATTGCATACGAGGCCTGAAAAGGAAAATAAATGATTAATACACCCAAAAGAGCCGAAGACATACTCAATTTGCAAATTAACGGCTTTCATCAATATATCTTCGACGGTTCCGTTCATCTTTCCTATGTAAGCAAAAACTTCACGGAAATGAGCGGCTATACCGAAGACGAACTGCTTGATGAAAGCAAAGATTTGTATGCTCTTTTGGTTCATCCCGAAGACCTAAAGGCCTATTCTTTAATGATTGATACACTGCGAAGCTCTGAATCGCGCGCAAGCGCCAAATATCATCTGATCAAAAAGGACGGCGGCATCATTTACGTCAGGGATACTTTGACAAGTATCAAATCCGATGACGGGACAATGATTGTATCGTCCTATCTTACCGATATTTCCGAATTTGAAATCGATAACAAAAATTTACGTTTTCTGGACGAGACTTCTCCGTGCGGTTTTCTTAAATATACCTGCGAAAAGAATCCGAGAGTTACATTCGTAAACAAACAGCTTATTGATTTTCTTCGCATTCCGACCGACGATTCGCTTCAGTTCGATTTGCCGGAAATGTACAAACAAAACATTTTTCTTTTTATTCCACCCGAAGAACGAAGACGTTTTTCTCTTTTTTTAAACCGCGTTTATACCGCCGGAAAACCGATTGCAGGGGAAATGACTCTGCTTCGTCTCGACGGAACGAGGATTCATATTTTCGGATGGGTAACAAAGCATGTTAACGAGGACGGCAGCGAGGAATTCCAGAGCGTCTGCATGGATGTCAGCGAACGCTACGAAGACAAGGAAGCTGTCGAAGCAAACAGATATCTTAAAGCATTAAGCGAAGTATACGACAAAATATTCGAATTCAACACATTAAGCAATACCATAAAATGTCTTTATTCCAACAATTCGTCAATGTTCAAACGTTTTGAAAACATTCCGATGCCCCTTGACGATGCTCTCGAAAAATGGATTATGGATTCTGTGGATTCAAGCGATAAGGAAATGGTGCGTTCCTTCTTTGCGGATTTCAGCAAAAAGAAATTTTACGAACCCGATGCAAAGCCCCCGCAGATTACATACAGGGCTCTTTCTTCCGACAATGTTTCAAGACAGTACGGAGGAATATTCATAAAGGTAAGCGATTCGGTGGGATACTATTGCTGCAGACGCATTCACGAGTCGAACGAAGTAACGGATCTTAAAAATCAGAATCTTCAGTTAAAAGAAAAAATGAAGGATCTCGTCATGAGATTCTCCGACGGAATTGCCGCATTCGAGGTAACTCCGGAAGAATATATGAAGCCTCTTTACGCAAGCGAAAACGTTTGCGAATTTTTCGGTTACACAAAAGAAGAATGGCTTCCTTTGACCAAAACATTCACTCCCTGGAAGACATTCGTTTCAAGAAGCAAAACATCAAACGAAGCGTTTCTTGATTTCTTAAAAAACGGCGAGGCGGAATTTACATATTTCGATTACAAATCCGAGACAAAAAAGAAAATCCGTGCCGTATGCACACAAAAAGACATGTATGCCAAATCGCCCAGATACGTTGTTCTCTATTCTGTTGAAGAAGGAAACGACGCAAAAAAAGAAATACCCGATGACCGCAATGTTTCCATACGTACTTTCGGCTATTTCGATGTGTTCGTGGGCGATAAACCCATCGCTTTCAGAAACAAAAAATCCAAAGAGCTTTTTGCCCTTCTTACGGACAGAAAAGGCGGATTCGTATCTTCGGAAGAAGCAATCGCATTCCTCTGGGAAGACGAACCCGCAAATACTCTCACGCTTTCAAGATACAGAAAAGTTGCGCTTCGATTAAAGAAAACTCTCGAAGAATACGGTGTGGCCGATATAATCGAGACGGTTAACGGCAAGAGGCGCGTAGCGGTCGAAAAAGTCAAATGCGACCTCTATGATTACCTCTCGGGCAAAGAAGAATATTCGCAACTTTTCAAGGGAAGTTATTTAAGCAACTACAGTTGGGGCGAAAATACCCTCGGTGAGCTGCTCAATTCATAAAACACAATCAGTATTTTGCAATTACCATATTGACGTGATGTTCTTCATTTTCATCGCCGTAGGTACGGCTTAAATACAGATCGTACTCTTCGTATACATCGTTCCATATATAATAATCCATACTGAAAATTTCATTGTCGTTCATAATATTCCATTCGTCGGCTTCCCCGTAAAGATTCACGAAATAATCTTTAAAATAATCAAAATATTCCGAACTTCCCGCTTTGTTAAAGGTTTTAAAGAAATTAACGTTTCGAACTAAACCGTTTTCGTCAAAATCGATTTCAACACTGTCAAAATCAAAAATAATCGATCCTATGCAGATTTTCATCGGAGCCGAATTCACCCTGACTATCCAGTATTCGGGAATAAACCCTGTATCCGGTAATTCCGTAACCGAATCGGGAAAGAATTCATAAACCCACTCTTCCGCCGCTGTTTTGTCTTCGCCGATTAAATACAGGCAACAGGAAGCGTCAAGGATTTCCTCATTTCCAAGATCGATCGCATATTCTTCGTAAGAAGAACCTCCTACGAATAATCCCAAAAGATTATCGTCATTATTTACGGCAGTCACAACCGAATCATCGTCATCGTCATCTTCATCGCCATCTTCATCATTCTTAAAATCGTCGGGTACGGCAACGGTATTCGACAAATTAATGTTCGGCTGGGGAACGGTAACCTGTGTCGTAGTCGTATAGGAGCTCGTATAAGCCGCGCTTTGCGAAACGGCGGCATTTACATATCTTCTCAAACCGAAAACCGTGGTTATTCCGAATAAAGCCACAAGCAATACGATTACGGTTATAAAGATATAAATCCCGAACGCAACGATGCCCAAAACAGCATACAGTATCCATTGGGGAAACGGTTTCTTTTCAACATATACATATTCTTCGTTTTTATTGTTATCTGCCATTTTTTTCTCCTTTAAGTCAGAATCTTCACGCTAATAAAATAATACAATCGAAATCCATGTTTTTCAACACTTCTCTTTTGTTTGCTTGACTTAAATCAAAGGAAAATTTTATAATTAATCAACGGATTGAAGGGGAAATCAGTCCATTAAAAATGAGGAAAAACATGAAAAAGAAAATCTTTGTAAAATCAATAAGCATAATATGCGTTCTGTCCCTGCTCGGTATTGTTTTCGCATGCGGTAAAAAGGATGCCGACACTTCAAAAAACGAATTCCAAATAACAGAAAGCGAATCAGAAGACTTTAAAGAAATAATATATACAAACACACCGAACATCGTTCCGGAGTGGTATATTCAATTTGACGTCAATCCGAGCGTCGGTTTTTACGTCGATGACGAAACAGGATTCCCCGTTTGCGGTCTTGTTTACAACAACAAAGACGCAAAGGATCTGCTTGATGGCGTTTACATCGTCGATTCACGCTTAAGCGACGCATACAATTCATTGTTTTTCAATCTCGTCAGAGCAGGATATGCCGGTGAGGACGGAAGCGAAAAGCACCTTAATATAGACATTACATATTTCGAAATCGGCAAATCCCTCGGTAACAACGAATACGAAACGATTCAAATAAACAATCCGAATGAAAACGAAAAAATCCGCGTTATGGCGGATTACTTTGAAGTGGTAAACGAATGCGGCAGTGTAAAAATGAATTCGGGTGACGGAATAAGCGCCGATTTTATGGATGATTACAATAATCCCGAATATGACGATATGTTAAGGGCCTTAAGCGAAGGTAAAAGCATCGAAGAAATTCACGAAGCCGATTTACCGCCCGAGACGGACGATATTCCCGAAGAAGATGTGAATACACCGAAAATCTGCGGCAAATGCGAAGGTAAGGGCAAATACATCTGCCCCGTCTGTATGGGAAGCGGCATAATCGAATGCGATGTCTGCGAAGGAAAAGGATGGTTTTCCTGTACGCTTTGCGGCGGTACCGGTGATCAGATGTGCTCAAACTGCTCTGTTCCCGGTCACGACGATGTACCCGGCAACGGCGTATGCAACGGCTGCAACGGAACCGGTATCTGCAAATACTGCAACGGTGCGGGATGTCCCGAATGCGATTATCAGACGGGTGTAACCTGCAAGGGCTGCGCCGGAAGCGGTGTATGCAATCACTGTCACGGAACGGGTATCACAAAAGGCACATGCCCGAGATGCTTCGGACATACGGGTCAGGAAACCTGCTACAGATGCGACGGCAAGGGGCATCAGACCTGTCATTACTGCAATGAATCTTCAGGATGGGCAGACTGTCCCGATTGCGGCGGCACGGGAATGGTTTATTAAATTAAACGCATAAACCTTTTGCTTTTGCCTTTTCGACAAATTTGGCATTATCCACTATAAAGCGTTCATGCATTCCCTCTGCTATTTTTTCTTTTTCGTCATAAACGACAACAGAAAAGACGAGGCGGCGTCTGTCGATTTCAACCAGCTTTGTCTCGCAGCTTACTTTCATTCCCACGGGAGTTGCCGCAAGATGTGCTATATTGACTTTTGTTCCTACGGTGCTGGTGCTTTCGTCAAGATATTCTTTTACGCTTTCAAGCGCCGTCTTTTCGCAAAAAGCAATCATGGCGGGAGTGGCAAATACTTCAAGCCCTCCGCTTCCCATGGCTTTGGCCGTGTATTTTTCTTCGACGACGGCTTCTTGTTTTCCGATTATTCCTATTTCCAATTTTTTATCTGACATTTTTTACCCCTGTATTTTTACATAAAATATAAAGCGGAATCGTCCACTTCCGATACTTTCGAAAATCCGGTAGCGCTCATTATAAATCTTAATTCGTCTTTTACGCTTTCGAGGAATTCTTTTACGCCCGAAACACCGTCGGTTTCAAGGGAAGGAAGCATCGATCTTCCTACAGCAGCGGCATCGGCTCCAAGCGCTATGGCTTTGTAAACATCGGCACCGCTTGCAATGCCGCAGTCAACCATTATCGTAACATTTCTGTCTTTAAGAGCTTCCTTTATTTCGGGAAGAACAACCATGGGCGGAACCGCATAGGGAAGTCTTCCGTGATGATGGCTTACAATTATTCCCTTTGCTCCCAAATCGGCGCATTTTATCGCATCTTCGACGCTTAAAACTCCCTTTATCACAAAAGGGATCTTAACCGAAGAAACATAAGAATGAAGCATGTCGAAAGTCTGTGCGGCCATTTCTTCGCCTATTACTACATCATATCCTTTGTTTCCGAAAATATGGTCAATGTCCATTCCAACGCCGAAAGCGCCGGCTGCTTCGGCATATTTTATCTGATCTTTCACTTTTTCATTGTCGGCATAGGGCTTTACTATTCTTATTGTTTTGGCGCCCGTGTCGATTATTTTTTGAAAAAGATCGTTTTCCATCATACCGCAGAAATTCAGCACATTGCATTCTTTTGCGGCAATCGAATATTCTTCGAGCCCCGTCATTTCTCTCCTGCCGTATTGTCCCAAATGCGAAAATGCGGGAGTCAGTACGGGCATTGAAAACTTTTCGCCGAAAAGCACGGTTTCTGTATCCGCTTTATATGAGTCTATAAGTCTTTGTTCGATAAGAATCGAATCCATATACCTTTCGTTTATCTCATTGGCATCACAGAGTCTTGTATAAGCCATAAAGTTCCTCCTTAAGATAGGTCATGTATTTAATGTATTCTTCGTCGGTGTTTAAATGCTCGAGAATCATCGGCATGTCGGGATTGATTTCGTTAATCCTCTCGACATATCTTCTTATGGGGAATTCTCCCTCGCCCGGAGCGCATTCCCTGACCTGAAAAGTATATTCGGGAATAAAATGAATATCTTTGATATGACAGCTTTTGATCTTATCGCCCAAAAGTTTAATGCATTCATCGATAAAATCTTCGCTCTTAAAATACCTTTCGGCGGAATTAATCATATTGATTATATCCATATGAACGCCGAACCTGTCCCTGTCGACATCTTCGAGGAGTTTTAAATATTCTTCGGGTCCGGTCGGATACATCCAGGGCATTGGTTCAAGTGTAAAAAACGTATTTTTGACATCGGCTTCATCGATAATTTTCCTAACCGAGGAGACGGTTTCCTTCCAAGCGGAATCGGTGAAATTCTCCCTGTATCCGCCGTCCCATCTTTGACCCATGGACCCGGCTACATTTACCGCGCATTTTGCATTAAGATAATCAGCAAGTTTAAGCTGCTTTATGCAATATTCGATATTTGCCTTTCGCTCGTTCGAATCTTTCGAGAGCACGTTTCTCCAGATACCGACTTCGGCTATCGTAAGATTGTATTTGTCCGCGGCTTCTTTGTATTCGTCGATTCTTTCTTTTGAATCGTTGCACGAAAGCGGAAAAACAACAGCACTGCATCCGAGTTTTATCTGATTTTTTGCCCATTCCTCCGCAGAGGAATGTTTAAGCGGCGAAGAAGTTCCGAGTCTCATATTTTCTCCGAATTAAATAACAAGGGTTAATGGTTCGTTATCATTGATTTTGGCGGATACAAAACTGTCGTCATAGCCTATGCTGTAATCGCCCTTGAATGCTTCGATATCGATATAGCCTTCGGAATCGCTGACGATTTCGATATCGGTATTCCATTCTTTTTTGATAAGATTCTTAAGCATCGTATAGGAAGGTTTGGGTGTATTGTCAAGGCGCAAAAATCCGCTCGGAGCCTTAAGCCATGCACCGTCCTTAAAATCCCATGTCGTGATGGCTTCCACAAGGGGATGAGAGAAAAGAATTCTGTACATCTCTTCTATCTGCCCGGCCTGTCTTTCTTCTCCCTCGGGATTTGTCGGCCATTCGTCAACCTGCCAGTCATTCAAATCCACGATGTATTCGGGCATAAGATCTCCCGATATAAGAGTATTCTCGGTAAAATGTATCGGAAGTTTAAAAGAGGAAAATCTGTCCAAAACTTCTTCGAGTTTTTCCCTTCCCCAATAGCCCTGATGCTGATGGGACTGAATTCCGATGGCGGAAATCGGTACTCCCGCATTAAGGCAGCCGTCGATTAATATTTCATAATTGATTGAAGTATTGAAATCGTTTAACAAAAGAGTCGCTTCGGGATTGCATTCATATGCTTTGTCGAATACTTCCTTAATAAGGCCGACTCTTCCTTTTTCCTTGCAGATTCTTGTAATCGCATTGTCATATTTGTCGAAAATCGGCATAATAACAACTTCATTGATTACATCCCAAATATCGATTACGCCCTTAAATGTCGTGACTTCCCTCTCGATTCGGTCAAGCTGTTTTTTCATAATCGTGGCATTGTCATATTCCATAAGCCAGTCGGCGCAGACCGTATGCCAGCAGAGAGGATGTCCCTTGACTTTGACGTTTTTGCTTTGCATGTATTTTGCGGTATTAAGAAGACTTTCCGTATCGGGCGAACCCTCGGTTATCTCATATCCTCCCCAGTAAAAAGGGAGTGTGCCGTAATTGAAAACATCAAGCCATTTATCCGTAATATCTTTGAAATCTTCGTTCCCCTTAACGTACGGAATAAAATCGAAACCGCCGCATCCGAAAAGAAAATCATGATTTGTCTGTTTAACCTTTATCGCCTTGTTTGCCACGGGATTCCCCGTTTTATCCGATATTTTTATCCTTTTGTTGACTTTTCTGTGAGAAATGTTCATATACCCTCCTAATAATATCCGATTTCGGATAATACTCTGTCCATGAGCTTTGCGTTCTTAATCGAAAATTCCTTTGTTACAAAAGGTTTGTCTCCGTTTAAAATGCAATTTCCGAGCTGCATGACTTCAAGCGAATAGTTCTGAGGATTAAATATATTTCTCTCGATAACGCCGTCTTTTGTATATATTTTGTAATTCACTTCCCCTTCGGCATTGTATTCGACATCCGATTTGATAAAGCCATCGCTGCCGTGAATATACAATCTGTCGAATCTGGAATCGGTATCCTTTCCGAGAATCATTCCGACATTAAAAGAAGCTTTTACATCGTTTTTGAATCGAAGAATCGCCGCTGTGTTTATATCGACGTCAAGATCCGAAAATTCCGCAACGGCTTTGACAAATTCGACATCGGAATCTATAAGGGAAAGAATCATTGTCGTGCAATAACAGCCCAGATCGTACATCGCACCGCCGCCGAGTTCTTTGTGAAGTCTGAAATCTTCCTTGTAGCCCTGTGTGACAAAAGCCGATTCGATATAATCGACACTGCCTATGATACCGCTTTCGATATCCTTTTTAAGGCTTGCCATATAGGGGCTGTGAAGATAAGCATACGCTTCCATGAGAAAGACACCGTTTTCTTTGGCGGTTTCAAACATCTCTTCGACTTCTCCCGCGTTAAGCGCAAGGGGTTTTTCGCAAAGAACATGTTTTTTCCTCTTAAGGGCTTCCTTAACCCATTTTATATGAATGTCATTGGGCAGAGGAACATATACTGCCTGAACTTCTTCATCGTCAAGAAGCTCGTCGTAACTGCCGTACGCTTTTTGAAATCCGTATTCGTCCCTGAATTTTTCGGCTTTTTGAATGCTTCTGCCCGCTATGGCATAAAGTTCGCAATTATCCGCCTTTTTCATTCCGGGAATCATTCCCCATCTTGCAATATTGGCGGTTCCCAAAATACCCCATTTGATTTTTTGCATATATTTCCCTCCTCCGAAAAAATCTATGATAAATATTATCAGAAAGACGGATAATACACTTCTTATCATTCGTTATTTTTTTATATCAAATTTTGTTATAAACAAAATACGGCCCGAAGAATACACTTCGGGCCTTTGGGATTAAATCAAAAATCAATTAAAATCAGATAACCGGCTATTAATACAAGCACATCCAAAAGGAGTGATGCCACCGCCGTAATATGCGTGTGTTTTCTGTATTTGTCCTTGAAGATGTCAAATAAGGCAATCGCAAGTCCGATTACATCCAAACCGGGTATAAAGGACATTACCAGGGCGATTATACCGTATTCGGATTCGGTTCTGTCGGCACGACCTCCCTGCTCTCCGGGAAGGGTCATGTTAATGAGCGATTCGTAATATGCCTCCGTATTTTTGTAAATACCGGTTAATTTGTTCTGTCCGATATAATAATCGTCATCATGAATTTCGATAATGTTTTGTTCGATTTTCTTGTTTGCTTTAAACTCCTGAAGAAGTTTCGAAGCAAAACGACTCATGTCGGAAGCTGCATTTTCCGTGATTCTCTTCAGCTTGTCCAGACTGTTTTTGATTTCGATGGTATTTTTTAAAATTTTATATCTGATTCTGTTTAATTTGAACGAGTTGTTGCTTCCCATATATACTATTGCGGGAAGCACAACCGTAATAAATCTGAAGAAATCGGAATTCTCCGGAAATACAGCCGACAAAATCATCATTACAAATACTATCGCGGAGATGATTATGTCCATAATAATATTGTATGAAAACAGTATGGCAGTACCGAATACAATAATCGGCGCCGTAACAAGAACCGACAACGGAATGACTTTATACGGAGACGCTCCGCTTTCCATGCCGTTTTTTAACATTATTATGGCAATAACGTTTCCGATGAAGAACAGTATGGTTCCGATAACAAAAGTACATCTTAAATAGAAATTGTTTACATCGACCTTACCTGCAAGTTTTTTGATATTTTCCTTTTCCTTAATCGCTTCCTGACCGAATTCGGTCTTATCGAATTCATTAACGTATCTTATGGATTCCGACTCAAGAAGACTGTCGAATTCAATCTGCTCTTCCATATTCCTTTTGCAGATTTTGGCTATCTCGAGATATTCGTTTTTAAGATCTTCGTCGGCATAATCAATCGCTTTTACAAAATCGGGATTCTGCGCCAAATCAATTTTAAGCTGAACAATATTCGACGGAGTGCTCTTTAAACCGTTGAGCATTTTAAGCCAAAATGTTTTTGCCGACTCGGGTTCCTTTGAGAGAATCACGTCGATTGTTCTCGCAGCCTTAATATGCTCTCTGGCGCGGACGCTTTGAAGGGCATCTTCATACATTTCTTCGACTGTTCTGACTCTTTCGACCTTATTCGTTTCGGGAAGAGACTGCTTTTTGGTGATTCTTTTTCTTAAAAATCTTTCGACATTGTCGGCAAGGTTTCTGATTGCACCTTCCTCACCGAGAATCTGCGCCTGCTTTGTAACGAATGCCCTGGGCAGTTCGTCGGGATCGTCACAGGCAAAAAACATCTGTTTTGTGAGGTCGTCCTGCATCATCTTAAGGAATCTGCCCCACTCGTTCTTAACCCAGACGGACATGAAATATTCAGCCTTGGTACCGAGAACAACCATGGCTTTCGCGCTCTTTAATGCCGCAAAAATATAAGGTTCGTAATCAATGCTTAATTTCGACTGAAGCGTGATTTTTGCAAAGAAAACTTTAAATCCCCTGCTTGAAAGATCGAGGAACAATTGCTGAGCGAGAGCAACATCTTCGGTTTTTTCTCCCGTGGCATCATCCGTTTCCTTGTAACAGATGAAAACGTCGTAAGGTTTTTCGTTACGCGCGATATTCAGGTAATCGATCTGAATTTTGTTTATGTATTCCGCTTCTTTTTCGAGAGATTCTTTATGTTCGGGAGTAGCAAGCTGAAGTGCTTCGGTATAGCAATGATATTCGAGAATACTCTCTTCTTTTACTCTGTGAAGCGTGGGAATATACTTATCCGAAATCGGATCCGGAACATATTCTATACCGTATTCACAAAGCGTACGATACCAGAGAATATCGGGTGTGGCAACATTCTCTTCCAGAATATTGTCGTATATTCTGGCAGCATTGTCGAATTCGCGGGCCTGTCTTAATTTATTGGCTCTGTTGAGCTGATTGATGTACTTTCCCGCAACATTGGAAATAAAATTGGTCGCACCGCAATACGTGCACTGACAAAGATTTGATTCAACCTTAAGTACGCCACCGCAACACCGGCAATTCAAAGCTTCTGTTTCCATTTTTTCTCCTTTTACAAGCCTTATTTCCGGGATAAGCCCCGAAGAATACATATGTTTACAATTAGAATATTAAAATATATAAATCAATAAAAAAATACAGTTTTATGAAAAATACCGCCTCTAATGGCATTAATTTCGTGAATTAAGAATCAATCTCCGCCCGTCTTCTTTGCGATGCCCTTATAAAAAAATATCATATAAGCCAGAATAATCTGCGCGGGGTAATATGTATAAAGACAGATTACGTTTGCAACTCTTCCGACGCCCGAGAAAAGATAAATAACAAGGCATACATCGGAAAAGAAAAACAAAACCGTTGCAAGGGCGATAACCGACGAAAAGGCGGTTTTTAACGAGAAGGCATTTGCGACGGCTTTTCCCGTCATAAAGGATATTATTACGGAATATATTACGCAAACGGCTTTGACATTTAAGGAATCAAGATTCATTCCCGGGAAAAGGAACAAAACCGAAAGCGCAAAGATAAACAAAACAAGGGTGAAAACAATATCCTTTGCACGGTATCCGTTTAAAAAGTTCTGTGCGAAAAAATAGAAAACATGGCACATTGCAAAAACAATCGCGCCGAGTATAAAGTCGAACTGAAGCATTACATCCGCAATCATCGCAAGGAAAAGGCCGATGAAAACAAATATGCAGAATGCGATTTTGCCTTTTTTTGCTTTAACCGAATACAAAAGATTGAAAAATCCGACAAGCATAAAAGCAAAGCTTCCCATGCCTTTAAACAATACTTTGCCGGTGAGAAGAAAAAGCGTACAACCGCACAGGGCGAGGGCAGACAATATAATATTGACCGTGATAATGGATTTTTTCATGTAAACAGTATTAAATGTTGGGACATTTAATTTTCATTACTTCCTCTATCATACCGTGCAAAAGTCGGGCTTCTTCGGTATCGGCCGCTCTGTAATAAACTTCTTTGCCCTCTCTTCTGCTGACGATGAGACCGCTGTTTTTAAGAGGTCTTAAATGATGCGAAACCGCGGGCGAAGACATTTCCAAAATGGCGGAAATATTGATGACGCATTCTTCGTAATGGCATAAAAGCCAAAAAATCCTGATACGCGTCGGATCCGAAAGCTGCTGAAAAATATCCGCGACGGTTTCGAAACTGTTTTCGTTCGAAAGATTGTTTTTCAGTTTTTCTATGCTCTTCTCTTCGCCGTGTTCGTGCGGCAAAACAAATTCAGCCATAAAAGTCCTCAAATCCGAAAATTTATTATATAAACAACCATAAAAATACTAACATGAATACGGTAATAAATCAAATAAACAAATTCAAAATGATGCTTGACAAAGGGAAATTTCCATTGTATGATTTATTCAACGATTAAACGATTGCTTAATTGTTTATTTTAGGAGGTTAATATGAAAAAATCATACAATATCGAAGTTGACTGCGCCAACTGCGCAAATCTGATGGAGGATGCGACAAACAAAACCGAAGGCATCAAAAAAGCCACCGTAAATTACATGACACAGAAAATGATTGTTGAATTCGAAGATGATGCCGATGAAAAGATTGTTATGAAAAACGTTCTTAAAAACTGCAAAAAAGTCGAGGATGACTGCAATATAGAAATCTGATCAAAGATGAGGTCATACATGAACAAAAAGCAAAAGAGAATGACAATAAGAATAATCGTATCAGCTCTCCTGGTTGCTTCTCTCTTCGTCCTTAACAGATTTTTGGGACCGAAAGATGACGGCACCACAGGGATTATACGAGAACCGTTTTGGTTTTTCTTTTTTATGATTCCCTATATCATCATCGGATACGATATTTTAAAAAAGGCTTTTAAGGGCATTGTCAAGGGCAGAC
The DNA here is from genome assembly GCA_017613435.1 of Lachnospiraceae bacterium. Taxonomy (GTDB): domain Bacteria; phylum Bacillota; class Clostridia; order Lachnospirales; family Lachnospiraceae; genus UBA3766. The sequence continues at coordinate 22,468 of JAGADU010000128.1, forward strand.
CCTTTGACGAGAATTTTTTGATGGCCGTTGCCACAATAGGCGCTATCGCCATTGCGTTAATCAAAAGAAACGGAGATTATGTCGAAGCCATTGCCGTAATGCTTTTTTATCAGATCGGTGAACTTTTTCAAAGTTACGCGGTCGGCAAAAGCAGGAAAAACATCAGCAGTCTTATGGATATAAGACCGGATTACGCTAATATCGAAATTGACGGCAAAATCGAAAAAGTATCTCCGGACGAAATAGAAATATCGCAGATCATTACCGTTTTTCCCGGCGAAAAAATTCCATTGGACGGTATAATAACCGAAGGTGAGTCAACTTTAAACACATCCGCGCTTACGGGGGAAAGTCTTCCGAGAGACGTTAAATCCGGTGATGAAATCATAAGCGGCTGTATCAATCTGACAGGCGTCTTAAAAATACAAACGACGAAAGATTTTGGCGAATCCACGGTTTCCAAAATCCTCGAACTTGTCGAATCTTCTTCGTCGAACAAATCAAAATCCGAGGCTTTTATATCCAAATTCGCAAGAATTTACACACCGGTAGTCGTATTGTCTTCCGTCTGTCTTGCTGTGATTCCGCCTTTATTTTCGCTATTTTTAAAATTCCCTCCCATGTGGTCTGAATGGATTTACAGGGCTCTTACGTTTTTGGTAATAAGCTGTCCCTGTGCTTTGGTCATAAGCATTCCGCTTTCTTTCTTTGCGGGTTTGGGCGGCGCAAGTCGCGAAGGAATACTCATAAAAGGCTCCAATTTCCTTGAAGCGCTTTCAAAGACAAAATACGTCGTATTCGACAAAACCGGTACGCTTACAAAGGGAGAATTCATCGTAAACTGCATTCATCACAATACAATCGACGAAGAAGAACTTATAGAATATGCGGCATTGACTGAAAGCGCGTCTTCGCACCCTATAAGCATGAGTCTGAAAAACGCCTGTAAAAAGGAAATCGATACAACGCGTGTAAAAAACATTAAAGAGATTTCGGGTCACGGAGTAACTGCCGTGGTAGACGACAAATCAATCGCGGCAGGTAACGAAAAACTCATGGAAAGCCTGGGACTTGAATACAAATCCTGCCACAAAAACGGAACGATTGTTCATATGGCGATTGAAGGCGATTATGCCGGTCATATCGTTATATCCGACGAAATAAAAAACGAATCCGCAAAAGCGATTGAGAATCTTAAAAAATGCGGTGTGAAAAAGACCGTAATGCTTACGGGCGATTCGGCAAAAGTCGGCGAGGAAGTCGCCAAAGAATTAAATATGGACGAAGTTTACGGAAATCTTCTTCCCTCCGACAAAGTGGCCAAGGTTGAAGAATTATTGAATAAAAAAGGAAAAAAGGAAATTCTTGCTTTTGTCGGCGACGGAATAAACGACGCACCGGTTCTCGCGAGAGCCGACTTAGGCATTGCGATGGGGGCCTTAGGTTCCGATGCGGCAATAGAAGCAGCCGATGTCGTGCTTATGGACGACAATCCTCAAAAGATTGCACAGGCAATTAAAATATCGCGAAAATGCCTTCGAATCGTTTACGAAAACATATTCTTCGCATTAATTGTCAAATTCGCATGCCTCATACTCGGAGCTTTCGGTATCGCAAACATGTGGGTTGCGATTTTCGCGGATGTCGGAGTGATGGTAATCGCGGTATTAAACGCAATAAGGGCTTTAAATACCAAAAACACTTTATAAAAAAAGCAAAGACATTTTGTCTTTGCTTTAATTTTTTATTTTAAAATATCAAGATACATCTTTGTTGCTTTTGCGGGATCGTGGTTGAATATCGAAGAACCCATTACAAATACGTTCGCTCCCGCTTCTTTGGCGGTTATTATGGTCTCTTCGTTAATTCCGCCGTCCACTTCCACGTCGATATCAAGTCCGCGTCTTTCGGCTTCCTGTCTTATCGCACGGATTTTATCCGTACATTTGTCGATATAATGCTGAGCTCCCGCACCCGGATTGACGGTCATCACAAGTACCTGTTTTACCAGATCAAGGTAAGGGAAAACATCTTCAACCGGAGTGTTCGGACTTAAAGTAATCGAAGGAATCATTCCGAGTTCCTTTATCTTTTTTAAATCCGATGCGGGATCTTTCATCGCTTCCACGTGAACGGTAAGAATCTGCGCTCCCGCTTCTTTGAATTTTTCGAAATATCTTTCGGGATCGACTATCATAAGATGAACGTCGAGAATGAGTTCGGTATTACCCTTAATGCATTCAAGAACCGGAATGCCGAATGAAATATTCGGAACGAACATTCCGTCCATAACGTCAAAATGAAGGTATTTTGCGCCTGCATCCTCAACCTGCTTTATCTGATTTTTCAAATCAAGAAAATCGGCCGAAAGAATGGACGGAGCCAAAATGTAATTCATGTATAAACCTCTCGTCAAAATCTGTAATCTTTTTTGATTTCGGATATAATTTTCAGATAATTCTCATATCTTTCCGAAGAAATAATGCCTTCTTCGACTGCTTTTTTTACGCCGCATTCGGGCTCTTTGTCATGAAGACAGGCATTGAATCTGCATTTGTCGGTATAGGGCAGAAATTCCGGATAATAATCGGAAGCCCTCTCCTGCTCATGGAGCTTTGGCAGGTAAAACGACGAAAACCCGGGAGTATCGAGTATAAACGATTCCTCGCCTTCCACATCGAATTCAAACAATTCGGTATGTCTGGTCGTATGTTTTCCTCTTTGGGTTTTCTTTGAAATCTCGCCGGTCTCCATAATGCTTTCACCGACGATCGCGTTTATCAGGGTCGATTTTCCGACTCCGCTCGGTCCGGCCACCGCGGTGGTCTTTCCTTTTAGGAGGTTTCTTACCGTATCGACATTTATGTTTTCCTTGGCGCTCGTAAAAATGAGCGGAGCGTCAAAGCCCTTGTATATCCTTTTAACTTCCTCTTTGTCGGAAGAATCCAAATCCTCTTTGTTGAAAATGAGAATCGGTTTAAGTCGCTCATGCATTATGAAGAAAAGGAATTTATCCAAAAGATAAAAATTCGGCTTCGGATTGCTTAGCGCAAAAATGATGAGCATCTGATCGATATTGCTTACCGCGGGACGAATAAGTTCGTTTTCTCTCGGAAGAATATCGAGAACGCTTCCCTCTTTGGTTTCTTCGTCGATAACTTCGATTTTGCAATTATCTCCGACAAGGGGCTTGATTTTCCGATCCCTTAATTTACCCTGACCGCGACAGGTATAAACATTGGCGTTTTCATAGGAATATACGTAATAAAATCCGGATATTCCCTTAATAATCTTACCGGTCATTATTCAAAATCCACTTCGCGTCTTTCGACATCCTGAACGGGAACGCTTATTACCGTAACATTTCCGTTTTCGTCAACGGACTCTTCTGTTTTGGTCTTTGTATATGTGATTTCCAATACACCCTTTGAAGCACCGTAAATCTGGTTGATGTTAAGGGGGTAGGGGAAAGTAACTCCGCTTTGATTGAAAAGTTCCGTACCGTCGAGCGTTTTGAGAACTATAGTAGCCGTACCGCCGCTGTAATCCGAAGGGGCATTAACCATGACATTGCATGTATAATACCTGGGCTCGGGTCCGAGGCTTATGGTTATCGATACTTCGGTACCCTCTTTTACGACGGCATCCGCGGTATAACTCTGTCCGCAGACTTTACCTTTTTCAACCGAATTGGAATAATCCGGAGAAACGTTGGTTACGCTCATTCCGAGGCTTTCCACGATTGCTCTTGCTTCCTCCTCGGTTTTGCCGGTCAAATCGGGCATTTTGCTCTTTTCCTTGCCGGAACCGTCACTTATAACAAGAATAACGCTTTCGTCATGGCTCCAGTTGCTTCCGCCCTCGGGAGTCTGTGAAATGATTTTTCCTTTGGCAACCGATTCGCTCTTTTCGAAATGCTTTTCGACCTTGTAGCCTTCGGCTTCGAGTTTTGCGGTGGCTTCCGCTTCGGTAAGCGATGAAACGTCGGGAACTTTGACACCGTCTTCGGCCATGCTGACATAAACGGTAATCTTCGACCCTTCTTCTACATTGCTTCCGCCCGAAGGATCGGTTTTTATAACTCTGTTGGGCGACATATTGTCGTTCTTTTCGTATTTGATTTCAACTTCAAACAAACGGCTCTCGAGAGTTTTTTGCGCTTCCGATATCGCCATATTGTTGACTACCGGAACATTGATGAATTTGACCTTATCCTCTTTGTCGGAGAATATTCCCAAAGCTTTGCCCAAAAGAATAAGCAAAAGAATTCCGATGGATACGGCAATTGCCACGATAGCAAAGGTCTTTATTTTCTCTGCCTGCTGTGACTGCTTTGAAGGCTTTCTCTTTACCGGAGCCTGCTGTTTGTAGGGATTGCTTGCCCCTTTGTTTTGCTGCGAAGGCTTTCCCTGTTGCTGGGGCTTTCCCTGCTGTTGGCCTTTGCCCTGATTCTGAGGTCTTGCTCCCTGATTGTTCTTCGGTCTTTGAGGGTTCTTTTTTACGTTCTCCTGCTTGTTTACGGGTTTTTTGGCACCCAAAGCAACTTCCGGCGAAGCTTCGTCGGTATTCTTGACGTTCCTCGGAAGAACGAGGGATTCATTTTTCTTTTTGACATTGTTTACGCGAACGAGTTCTTCTTTTGCGGGATTGGTCGCATCGGGTTGCTCCTCCGACATTCTCTTTTCGCGACGGTACATCGAATTCAGATTGGTCTTTGTGACGAAATTCTTTTCGTATGTATCGATTTTAACAAAGTTTTCGTTGGGCGAAATATAGGCCTTTTTAAGGTCTTCGATAACTTCGCTCATCTTCTGATATCTGCGGTCGGGACTCTTTTGAGTACATTTTAAGATAATCTGCTCTATACTGATGGGAATGTCTTCAACGTAAATACGGGGTGAAGGCATCTCTTCCTGAATATGTTTGATTGCGATGGCAACGGTCGTGTCGCCGTTAAAAGGAACTCTTCCCGTAACCATTTCAAAAAGCGTGATACCCAAAGAATAAATATCACTCTTTTCATCGGAAAAACCGCCTCTGGCCTGTTCGGGAGAAGTATAATGAACGCTTCCCATTACATTGCTGGAAATCGTATTTGAAGTTGTGGTTTTGGCAATACCGAAATCGGTAACTTTGACTTTGCCGTCCTTGGATATAATGACATTCTGGGGCTTGATATCCCTGTGAATGATTCCGTTGTTATGAGCAGCCTCGATACCCGAAGCGATGGGTATGGCTATACTGATGCACTCGTTTATGGTGAGTCTCGATTTCTTTTCGATATACTGTTTTAAAGTATATCCGTCCACCAGTTCCATAACGATATAAGAAATACCGTTATCCTCTCCTACATCGTATACCGTAACGATATTTGGGTGCATGAGATTGGCAGCCGCTTCGGCCTCTCTTCTGAATTTAGCGACAAAATCCCTGTTTTCGGAAAATTCCTGTTTGAGAACCTTAACTGCTACGTTTCTGTTTAATTTATTATCTTTTGCTCTGTAAACATCTGACATTCCACCGGTGCCGATCAATTCCTGAATCTCATATCGGCCGCCGATGACCATACCAATCTTTACCATATAAACCTCATTCCTATTGCTCGTATCCTATCAATACTACGGATATATTATCGCTGCCGCCGTTATTGTTGGCCTGCGCTATAAGCGCCGTTGCAGCTTCCTCAAGATTCTCCTTGGATCTTATGGTCTCAAGGATATCTTTATCTTCGATCATATTGCTGAGTCCGTCAGAACACATAAGGATGATATCCTTATCTTTAAGCGGAACTTCAAAGAAATCAATATTTACGTTGCCTGTTGCACCAATTGCTCTCGTAATAATATTTTTATCGGGGTGATTCCTTGCACTTACACGATCGATTCCGCCCATGCGTACCATCTCTTCAACCAGCGAATGATCTCTGGTGATCTGAGTGATGGCATCATCTTCGGAAATGATATAAAGACGTGAATCGCCCACATTGGCAACGGTAAGTACATCTTTCGAGATCGTTGCGAGTACAGCCGTAGTACCCATTCCGACCATGTTGACGTCTTCCATTGCTTTTCTTCTTATTCTTGTATTAGCCTCGTTAATGGCATCCGAAATGGCGGTGATCATCTTCTTGCCGCGGCTTTTTGAACACATTTCGATAATGGTCTCCACTGCGCACTTCGAAGCATAATCCCCCGCTTTGTGTCCGCCCATTCCGTCCGCAACCAGAAAAAGATTATCCAGTGCGCCGAGCGGATAAACAGAAGTAAATACAAAATCCTGATTCAATTGTCTGAGTTTACCAATATCGGTTTTGGATACAGCCTGTATCACTTCTGAACCCCCGAGGTTTCTTCATTGTGCGTACGTCTTAACTGTCCGCATGCACCGTCGATATCCCGACCCATTTCCCTTCTAATAGTAACATTTATGCCGTTTTTTTCAAGTTTATTTTGAAATGCAAAGATTCTGGCTTTGTCCGATCTTTTGTAATCTCGTTCTTTTACGGGATTTACCGGAATCAGATTGACATGACCGTTATGGCCTTTAAGAAGTCTTATCAGTTCCTCGGCCTCTTTGTCATTGTCGTTAACGCCCGAAACAAGAGCATATTCGAAACTTATACGTCTCTTCGTCTTCTCAAAATAATAATCGCAGGCCGCCAGACATTCCTCTACGGAATAGCTGTTGGCTATAGGCATAAGTTCTCTTCTTTTCTCATCATTTGGCGCATGTAACGAAAGCGCCAGTGTTATCTGCAGATTTTCATCAGCCAGTTTTTTAATGCCGGGTACAATCCCACAAGTCGATACTGTAACATTTCTTTGTGAAATATTCAAGCCTTCCTCACAAGTTAAAAGTTTAACAAACTTTACCACATTGTCATAATTGTCCATGGGCTCGCCCATTCCCATTACAACAACGTTGGATACTCTCTCGCCCGTTATTCTTGTGATCTCATATATCTGCTCAAGCATTTCGGCAGATGAAAGGCTTCTTACAAGTCCGTCGATGGTCGATGCGCAGAATCTGCAGCCCATGCGGCATCCTATCTGTGATGAAATGCATACGGAATTGCCGTGATGATACTGCATCCATACGCTTTCTATATAATTACCGTCCGAAGTCTCGAATAAGAACTTCTTTGTCGAATCGATCTTGGATTCGCTGACCCTTACGGTTTTAAGCTTTGTTAAAATATAGTTTTCTTTAAGCTTCTCTCTTAATGATGCGGGGATATTGCTCATTTCGTCAAAATCATTGACCAGTTTGACATGAAGCCACTCATAAATCTGCTTTGCTCTGTACTTTGGTTCTTTAAGAGCAATGAGTTCATCCTGTAATTCAGTTAATGATCTGCTTTTTATTTCATCCATTTTATCTTCTTTACATTAATATGACTGCGTTATTTATCCATGTGTAATCACCGTTTGCATCTTCAAGGAAATATATAATGGTCAGAAAAGGTTCTTCGTTTATACCCTTGAATTCCTGAGCCGAAAGAACCGCATGGTAAGTGCCTGTTCTGTCAGATGCACTTCCTAAATAAATAAGCGGAACGTATTCATATAATGATGCATCCGGAGTAAAAGCCATAATGCTGTCAAAATCATTCTGGAGTGTTGCAGGGATATTATAATTTGCCGGCATGGTCCACCTCTGCTTCGATTTGTTGAATTCAACATATTGATCGTCCATGGAAGCGGGAATATCCAGATAGTCCAGACTTGATATCCACTGCTTGGAATCCGATACGGTAACCAGAGCCCAGTGCATGTTTTTCGTTCCATTTTCGCTCACTCTGCAGATATATGTATCATAGCCTTCTAATTTGCCCCTTATATCATCGGTATAAATAATGGGAACTATGCAGGCTTTCTCTTCATCCGTAAGACAATTTTCAAAATCGGAATAAAGCTCATCCGTTACCGTCATCTTCTCAGCATACTCTCTGTATTTTGCAACCTTATTAGCCTGAGCCGTGGCAGTGACAGTCGTAGTTTTTGTAAAAGGGAAGCATGCCGATAAGGAAATTGTTGATACGGCAATAAGAGCAATACTTATTAAACGCTTAATTTTCACCGGTACTCCCTCCTTTACTTACTCTCTCCTCATAACGGCAATGAAGAAACCATCGGTGTCATTTATTCCCTGAAGCAGAGTCATGTACCCTTTTGTTTCAGGGTTTATTCCTTCTTCGCTTGTTCCGATGCTGGAGTTATGTAAACTATTTGGTATAAAACTTAAGTCAGCCAGGGCGAATTTACCGGTTGACATAAATTCTTTTATGGCATCCTCGTTTTCTTTCCTGTTTATCGTACAGGTCGAATAAACAAGATATCCACCCTTCTTAACATACTTCGAAACATTCGAAATGATCTTCTTCTGAAGTTCATAAAGATCGTTAAGACCTTCTTCGGTGATTCTGTATTTTATGTCCTGTTTTTTTCCTATTACTCCTAATCCCGAGCAGGGGACATCCGCAAGCACGGTATCGAACTTTTCTTCCCATTCGGGATTAAATAAAGTCGCATCGGCGATCTTAGTTGTGATATTTCCAGTCTTCATTCTGGCGATGTTTTCTTCTATCTTTGATATCTTATCTTCGGATATATCGCAGGAAGTGATCTTGCTGTCGGGATAAAGCTCCGATAAGAAAATACTCTTACCGCCCGGTGCCGAACACGCATCAAGAATCGTTTCGCCTTTCGGCACATTTTTACAGAGTATGTAACTTCCCGCATCCTGAACGGTTATAAGGCCTTCGGTGAATGACTTCATTCTCGTAATGTTTCCAAGGCTTTTTACCTTGATAAGATTGGGAAAATCAGCGCTTTCCGTAATATCCGCGCCGTTTTCCTTTAATTCTTTTATGATCTCTTTGTATCCGGATTCGCTTAAACCTTCTTTGATCCTTATGCGGACATAATCATCGTTTAAGGATGCGGCGAATACTTTCTCAAGAGTATCAAAATCGTACTGTTCTTTTAAAAGATCTACGATCACCGGCGATACGGAATATTTTACGCTTAAGTAATTCTCATCGTTTTTATCGGGATATTTGATATTCGATTTTTCTTTACTTATCTTTCGAAGAACCGCATTAACGAATCCTGCAAGGCTTGCAAATCCTTTCTTCTTGGCAAGATTTACAGCCATGTTTACCGCAAGAGTATCGTAGCTTTCCATATAAAGGATCTGGTATGTTCCGATCTCGAGTATGATCCTGATCACATTCTTCATCTTCGTATGCTTCGTACTCGAGAACTGATCGATAACGTAATCAAGTTCTGTCTTTCGCTCGATAACACCTTTGATCATCGTCGAGATCAAAGCTTTCTCGCTTCTTTCGAGATAATCGTATTTATCGAGCACATCACGAATAAGAATGTGTGAAGGAATATTCGATTTTTCGGATAAAAGAAGCGTTTCAAGCGCTATCCTTCTTATTTCCAGATCTTTATTCATGCTTTTTCGAAAACATCTCCGACATTTATCTTATTGCCCAGAAAGTAATCTTTTACTGCCATTTCCTTCTTACCCTGGGGCTGGATTCTTGTTACCAGAAGGCTTCCTTCGCCTGTAGAGATCGTGAATGAATCCTTCTTAACATCGATAACCGTTCCGTTGGCTTCATCCGAAGTTTCCGTTAACGCTTTCGCTTCGGTTATCTTCATAAGCTGTCCGTTAAACAGTGCATATGTTCCCGGCCATGATTTAAATGCTCTTAATTTAAGAATGAGTTTTGAAGCGGATTCGTTAAAATCAAGTGCTCCGTCTTCTTTCTTTATCATGGAAGCATAGAACAAAGGTCCTTCGGGCTGAGGTTCTGCTTTTAACTCACCCTTTTCTAACTTTTCAAGTGCCTCTACGATCAGGTCTGCACCAAGGTCGCATAATTTATCATGAAGGGTATCGGCAGTATCCGTATCTTCTATTGCTGTTTCTGCCTTAAGAAGCATATCTCCGGTATCAAGACCTTCATCCATCTGCATGATGGTTACGCCTGCTTTTTCTTCTCCGTTAAGGATCGCCCACTGAATAGGAGCCGCACCTCTGTACATGGGAAGAAGTGAAGCGTGGATGTTAATACATCCGTATTTTGGCATATCGAGAATCTCTTTGGAGAGGATCTGTCCGAATGCAGCCACTACGAAAACATCAGCATCGTATTTTCTTAATACTTCAACGTTCTCGGGTTTCTTTATCCTGTCAGGCTGAAAGACTTCCGTGTTGTGTTTAAGCGCCTCTTCCTTAACGGGAGAAGGAATATAAAGTTTGCTTCTTCCCTTCGGTCTGTCGGGCTGCGTTACAACAAGAACTATCTCATGACCTGCTTCATATAATTTTTTCAAAGCTCCCACCGCAAATTCCGGTGTTCCCATGAATATAATCTTCATACACTAATCCTCATCGGGTGCTTCAACATCCATAAGCTCGCCTTCAACCTTATCCACATAGATGATTCCGTCAAGGTGATCCATCTCATGAAGCATTGCTCTGGCGAATAATTCCTCGCCTTCGATCTCTTCCCATTCCCAGTTCATATTACGTATCTTAACTTTAACCTTAAGAGGTCTTGTTACAACACCGCATTTGCCGGGTACGGAAAGACATCCTTCATTTCCCGTCTGCTCACCCTCTGCGGATACCACCTCTGGGTTTATCAATACAACGGGGCCTTCTCCCACATCTACTACGGCGATCCTTTTTCTTACGCCTACCTGAGGAGCTGCAAGACCTACGCCGTCAGCCTCATACATGGTATCTATAAGATCTTCAACCAGTTCTTCGATTCTGGGTGTGATTTCCGTTACTTCCTTGCACACTGCTCTTAAACAGTCGTCGCCTATTTCTCTGATTTTTCTGAGTGCCATTTATACCTCCTTTAAAAACCGTTCATCGGGTTAAAGTCAAACATGACGGTTTCCCTGCTTAAATTAAACTTGTCCGTTTCTTCTTCCGTTTTATCCTTAATTGCCACGAGTTTCTCATAATCGGGGCTTTTAATATATATTACCCTTCTGTAAAGATCGCATTTCTTCGAAAGATTTGCTTCAGCGGGACCTATCTTTGCAATCTCATCTCTTATCGGCATTTTATCAATTATATCCGAAATGACTTTGGATAATTTGTTTACCCTCTTTTCGTCATCTCCGGTTATCTGGATTCCCAAAAGATTTCCGACAGGTGGATACATCATCTGCTTACGGTAGGATATCTCATCCTCGTAAAATGCTTCGTAATCCTGCATCTTGGCATACTGCACAGCATAATGATCGGGATTGTATGTCTGAATGACCACCTCTCCGGAATTGTCTCCTCTTCCCGATCTTCCGCTCGCCTGAACCATCTGCTGGAACGCTCTTTCACCCGCTCTGTAATCTTCGGCATTTAAAGCCATATCCGCTGCGACGATCCCGACCAGTGTCACGCCTTTAAAATCATGTCCTTTAATGATCATCTGCGTACCGATAAGTATGTCCGATTCGCCGTTTGAGAATCTTGCAAGTATGGATTCATAGTCTTCCTGTTTCCGGGTAGAATCCGCATCCATTCTTAAGATCAGTGCCTGAGGGAATTCTTTTCTGACGAAATCCTCTATCATCTGCGTTCCCGCTCTGAAGCCCCTGACTTTGTCGCTTCCGCATTTGGGACAGATATTCGAGAAAGGTTTCTCGAATCCGCAGTAATGGCATTTTAGCATTCCATCCCTGTGATGTGAAAGTGACACATCGCAGTGAGGGCATTTTATCACTTCGCCGCATTCCCTGCAGGATACGAATCCGGAAACTCCTCTTCTGTTTAAAAAGAGCATTATCTGTTCATGCTTATCGAGTCGGTCTTCTATAAGCGAATGAAGCCTTCTTGAGAAGACTGATCTGTTGCCTTCTTTTAACTCTTCCCTCATGTCTTCGACATAGACCGTGGGAAGCGTGTTGCCTGTTAGTCTTCTGTTTAATTTGTATAATTTATACTCGCCCGTCTGCGCCCTGTAGTAGCTGTCGATCGAAGGTGTTGCGGAACCTAAGACAAGTATCGAATCACTTAATTCAGCCAGCTTCGCTGCAACTTCTCTCGCATGATACTTGGGCATGTTGTCTGCCTTGTACGAGCTTTCATGTTCTTCATCTATGATTATGATACCGAGATTTTCAAACGGTGTAAAAAGTGCCGATCTCGGTCCTATCATGATCTTTACTTTTCCTTCTTTTACGCGAAGGAACTGATCGTATCTCTCACCCGCCGTCATCTTCGAATGGATGACGCTTACGGAATCGTTAAATCTCGCATAGAATCTCATGAGGTTCTGATAGGTAAGTGCGATCTCCGGAATAAGAAGGATTGCCTGTTTTCCTTCTTTTAACCTGTCCTCAATAAGACGCATATAAACTTCCGTCTTGCCTGAACCGGTTATTCCGTGAATTAAGTATGTATTTCGCTCTCCTTTTAAAAGGTCAGCATTTACATCATCTACGATCTTCTTCTGCTCATCGGAAAGACTGACTTCTGTATCCACGGGTTTATCGAATTTGATCGGGTTTCTGTATACCGTCTCTTCCGTAACCTTTATCGCTCCGCTTTTAACCAGCGATGCGATCGTCTGTGCGGACACATTCATTTTTCCCGTAATGAAGGAATACGAAATGTCCTGATATTTGATAAGCTCTCTTAATAAGAGTTCTTTTCCCTTGAAATTTCTTTTGGCCGCTTCGTTTGCAAGGAAATCAAGCTTCTGATTATCATACACCGCAACGACTCTTTTATTTACCTCGCGTCTTACGCTCTTCTTAACGGGCATTACCGTCTTAAGTGCATTGATGAAAGTCGAGCCGTACGTTTTTCTTATAAAAGAGGCAAGCTTGATAAGATGATTCTCGGCTTTGACTCCGCCCTTGGATCTGCCGATTATCTCTTTAATCTTTGACGGTTCGTAATCGCTCGTTTCTTTGATCCTTATTACGTATCCGCTTATAACTTTGTTTCCCTGTCCGAAAGGGATGTCGACCATGTCCCCTTCTTCAAGTTCTGTAAGTAACGAATCGGGGATTCTGTATGTAAACGGTCTGTCTAATTTTTCATGTGAAATATCCACTATAACTTCAGCGTACATGTTTCCC
>JAGADU010000023.1 GCA_017613435.1 Lachnospiraceae bacterium
GATGGAGACGATTCCGGCTCTTTGCGAGCGTGCGAAAAGAGCCCTTGATAAATATTCTTTTTCCGAAGACGAAAAGATTATGATAGTATCCCACGGAGCGATACTTACGGCGGTTAGATGCGCTCTTTCGGACAACACGATTGATTATTTTGACAATTCCCATCCCGTGATTCAGGGCAATATTCTCTGCTGCGAAAAAGAAGAGGGAAAAGAGCCCGTCTTTTACAACGTTTTCGAATAAATACGAAGGACTACAACATGATATACGAATTAAAAGACACCTCAAAAGTTCAACATTTATTTGACGGATGGGAAGAGACTTTGATTTATTCCTGCCTTCAAAATGTTATGGGTAAGATATACGTAACTGACCTCGATGCTCCGAAGTCCGCATTTGCGTTCGTAGGATGCTTCGGTTTTTATGCGGGAGAACCAAACCGCGAATTAATCGAAGCCAAGCCCGAGGGTTTTGTTATCATGGCACCCCAAAATGAAGCATGGGCCGCGCTGATTGAGGAGGTTTATCCGACTTCCAGGCGCATGATCAGATATGCCATCAAAAAGGACACCCGTTTTGACACCAAGGCTTTGCGGGACGAAGTAAACAAACTTCCCGAAGGCTACGAACTTAAGCCCATTGACTCCGCAATTTATGACATGTGCCTTGAAAACCCCGTCACGAGGGATTTTGTTTCCGCATTTGAGAGCAAGGAAGAATATCTTCGAATCGGCAGGGGAATGGTTATTTTAAAAGACGGCAAAATAGTATCCGGTGCGTCTTCCTACACAAGATACGAGACCGGCATCGAAATCGAAGTCGATACCGCCGAGAGCGAAAGAAGAAAAAATCTTGCGACGACAGTCTGTGCTGCATTAATCCTTCGTTGCCTCGAAGAAGGATTGTATCCAAGCTGGGATGCGCAAAACATGAATTCGGTTCGCCTGGCCGAGAAGCTCGGTTATGAATTCAGTCACGAATATATTGCTTATGAAGTAAGTTCCGAAAGCAGAACCCATTAATCCCGATAAATAGCCCAAATTTCCGATTGCAACCTGAAGTTGCGCATTTGCAAACGCAGGTTTATGGCGCATCGGCATTTTTGGCGGTATTCTTCTCTCGTAAGGAGGAAACAAATATGAGCTTTGGAGAAAATTTACAGACAATAAGAAAGAATAACAGCCTCTCGCAGGAAGCCCTGGCGGAAATGCTTGGAGTAAGCCGACAGGCCGTATCGAAATGGGAGCTTGGAGAAGGATATCCCGAAGTAGACAAGCTTTTACTGATTTCAAAAGAATTAAATATTTCCCTTGATGATTTGATGGGAAACGAAACAATACCCACTTCGCAGGGTAACGCGGGCCAGTCCGGCGTAATAAGGATTGTATCCCCAAACGAAGGCGTTATCATCAACGCATCCAAGGTTACGAGATCCCAACAATACAAAACCGTCAAAAACAGCCCGCAATTTGCTCTCTTTGCGACGGACTCGAATGAATCGTCCGCGTGGGGAGCGACGAACACATTCCTCGCGTGGTACCGCAATCTCGAGGATGTAACCAAAGAGATTGAAGAAATAATGAATGCGCTCGACAAAGGGGCGGCATCCTACACGCTTCAATACAGCGTGAAATGCAAACACAATCTGTTCAGGACAATAGAAAAAAATCAGTAGTAAACCTTTAGAGACCGAAGAATATCGGTCTCTATTTTGTTGAAAAGTCCCTTTTTCATATCCCCCTCCCATGGTAAAATGATTACAAATCAAAATACGAAGAGCGACTGAATGCAAAGACGAAATTATTTCGCTGTTTTAAGGAGCGAAAGCGTGTAAATATTCGCCGAAAAGTATTATAATGTGATAGAAAATCTTTAGAAAACAGTGAGATAAAAAACATGATTATTCTATGGTACATTGCATTGGGTCTGCTCCTTTTCCTTGGCTCGAAAGCCTTCAAAAAGAAGGAATGGAACGAAGGAAATATGTCGTTTGAGCATACCAAAAGCTTCCTCGGCTTCTGCGCCGTTATTATCGTTTTCCACCATTTGGCGCAGGCCACATGCGCTTCGTGGCTTGACAAAAGATACATAAGGCACGGCCTGGACATCTTTGTGACGGCGGGCTATCCGATGGTTGCGATGTTTTTCTTTTGTTCCGGATTCGGAATGTATAAAAGCGCCAAGTCAAAGCCCAGTTTTTTCAAAAGATTCATCCCGGTAAGAATCATTCCGATTCTTATTCCGACGGGCCTCACGATGCTTGTGTACATCCTTTTCAGATACATAAGAAAGATACCTTTTAACATAGATCCGCCCCTTGCGGTAAACGCACACGAAACCTGGCATCCCTATATCTGGTACATTCCATGCATTATCCTTATGTACCTGCTCTTTTACGTGGGATTCGGCCTCTTCAAAAAAGATTGGATCGGCATCACGGTCGTGGCGCTCGGCATTATCGCTTACGCCGCCTTTTGCATTGTATTTCGCTACGGCACATGGTGGTTTAACACGCCGCACATGTTCTTGATGGGAATACTTGTCGCCAAATACGAGCAGGCATTTTTCGCGAGGTGCCAAAAGCTTTATCCGCTTAAACTGACTCTTACGATTATTGCCTGTGTGATTCTCTGGTTCCTCGGCAACAGCGCGGGCGGCATCTACCTTATGATTTTTAATCTGCCGTATTTTAAATATGCTTACATATGCGACCTCATTACATGCATTTTCCAGGTGCTTTACACCTTTGCGTTTGTGTCGCTCTATTATCTTTTAAGCATGAAAATCAGAATCGGCAATCCGGTACTTTCGTTTTTGGGCAAATTTACGCTTGAGCTTTATTTGATCCACGGCGTATTTATCCATATGTTCGGTTATTACATGATAAAAGAGGGCGTGGCCCCGGTTTATTACATCGCAAACGTTCCGCTCTTTGTGCTCGTGGTATTGGCCCTTTCGATACCCCTTTCGTTTGCGGTAAGTCTTCTTGACAAAAAGGTCGGCAAAGCTTTGCGGCCTAAAGATAATAAAAGGTACGAAAAATGACAAACAAAGATATTTTAAGAATCTCCCTCGAACAGTCCGCCGCGGATTTGGGCTGCAGGGCGGAGGATTTTCTCTCAAACGAAAACGTAATCGTTCCGTTTCATTTGGGAGAGAATGCCAAAAGATATTACAAACTTCCGATAGCGGCGGATTTCGTTTCTTACGGCAACAATATCGTATCCGCGGTAAACGAAGAATTAACGGATATAGTCAGAGAATATGTGGGCAAATTCAGTTTTTATCACTGCTTCGAAAATCCAAACATGCGCTGGCTTGACAAAAAACTCGAGCCCCTGGGACTGGCAATATGTTTTATGGCCGAATATTATCTGCCGGACTTAAACATCTTAAAGGAACTGCCCTGCGATTATGAGCTTCGCGTGCTCGAAAAAGGAATGTTTGACGATTTGTATTTGCCCGAATGGGGCAACGCAGTTTGCAGCGACAAGAAACATCTTGATATGATCTGTGTCGGCGCATACGACAACGGCAAACTCGCAGGCCTTGCGGGCGCAGCGGCCGATGCCGAAGAAATGTGGCAGATCGGAGTGGATGTTTTGCCCGAATACAGGCGACGCGGCATAGCATCGGCAATTACTTCAAAGCTCGGTCTTGAGATTTTAAAAAGAGACAAGGTTCCGTTTTACTGCACCGCATGGTCCAATATCAGGTCCGTGAGAAACGCCGTAAAATGCGGATTCATACCGGCCTGGGTCGAAATGACCGTCAAACCGCTTGAAATTGTGGAAAAAATGAATAAATAGCGGAGGATACGCATGAAAGTACTTATTATCAACGGAAGCCCGAGGGTGGGCGGCAACACATCGCTGGCTGTTAACGAGATGGTTAAGGTCTTTGAAAAAGAAGGCGTTGAAACCGAGATCGTTCAGATCGGCAACAAAAACATCAGAGGATGCGTATCATGCGGGTCCTGCGGCAAAACGGGCAAATGCGCGTTTGATGACGGCGTAAACGAAATAGCCGACAAATTTAAGGAAGCCGACGGACTTGTA
>JAGADU010000129.1 GCA_017613435.1 Lachnospiraceae bacterium
AACAGGAACTTCCCCAGATTTTCGTCCTCGACGAAAAGAAGGAAGTTTACAGATGCAAATATTGCGAAGAAAAAACAAGACAGGAATTATAATCAAAAACCCCGACAAAAATGTCGGGGTTTTTTATTTCGTTTCTTTCTAAACAAGACTGATTATTTCTTCTTTCGGAGCCTTTGCTTTTTCTATGCTCTTTGCATAAAGCACGGGACCCTCTCCGTTATAATCCTTCCAGAATTCGACTTTCAGTTCCGCGGTAATATTAATCCAGTCGCCTTTCGAATATTTCTCGGCTTCTTTTGTTTTGCAGATAAATCCTAAAAATGCGATATCATCCGCACAACAAGTCATGGCTGAACGGCCCGGAACCAAAAGGCCTTCGGGAAAATCATCGGGCTTAACAACCTGCGCAAGGAATTTAACTGTTTTTCCGTTGTATCTGTCAAGATTGTCGAGGCAGTCGAAAAACCATATTCCGTAGGTTTCGTCAACAAGTTCAATGACCGGAGCGTTGACGTCAAACGGAAGCTCTTCGTCAAGTGTCGTGTTTATTTCACCCTTTGAATCCTCAAATACGATTTCAGCATTTCTGTTTAAAGCCATCACGTTTCTTTTGTAAGTCGGAAGCTCTTTGTTTAAACCGTCGCATCTGTTGAAAATGATGAGCTCCGATTTTTTTACCATATCGGAAATAAGAGAACGCATATTGGCAAAATACATCGAAAAAGTCGATGCGTTGATTACCGTAACCTGCTGCGCAAGTTTCCAGTGCCAGGGCATTTTAAGATCCGACATCTGCCACATTCCGTTATATTCTATAATGATTCTCTCGGGTTTGTGTTTCTTTTCGAAATTAAGAAGCGTGGTACTGTTTAAATCTTCTTTATTCTCAATCACTTCAACAACCGTATGTGTTTTTCTTAAAATCTCTTCTTCGATTTCGACTTCGCCTTCCTCGCAGAGTATCAAAAGCGTGGTGTTGGTCGTCTGAAAATACGGCTGGGTAATCGTAAATTTTATGAATTCTGTTTTACCGGCTTCAAGAAACCCGTTAATAACAAAAACATTTTTCATTTCAGAACAGTTCCTTTATCTTTTCTTCGTTGAGTTTTGATCCGATAACAACAACCTTTCCGGTAACTTCGGGGCTTCCGGGTCTGACATTTCTCTCTTCGGGAACATAGTCAAAGTAAATAAAGCCACCGTCCTTATCGTATACCATGCCTTTGGAACGAAGGATTATGCCGTAAGTTTCGTTATCGTCAAATTTGGATAATATTTCGTTAATCTGATCGCTGCTGTATGATTTTGCCGTTTCGAATCCGATGCTTGTAAATACTTCATCCGCATGATGATGGTGATGACCGTGGTGATGGCATTCGCACTCGGGATCGTCGCACTCTCCGTCATGATGACGGTGATGATGTTCATGTTCGTCATCGTCGTCGTGATGGTGGTGATGTTCATGTTCATGTTCATGTTCATCTTCATCTTCATCATGATGGTGATGATGTTCGTGTTCATCGTCGTGATGGTGGTGATGGCATTCGCATTCGGGATCGTCGCATTCTTCGCCGTGATGATGAGCCATTTCTTTTTTCATTTCTTCGAGAAGTTCTTCTTCAAGACTCTTTCCGGCTTCGTATGTTTTAAGAATCTGCTCTCCCGTCAACTTGTCCCAGGGAGTTGTGATAATTGTCGCTTTTTTGTTGTGTTCGCGAAGAAGAGCTACTGCTTCGTTTAATTTTTCTTCGGAAACATTCTGGGTTCTCGAAAGAATAATCGTGCCTGCGGCTTCAACCTGATTGATGAAGAATTCGCCGAAGTTCTTAATGTACATTTTGCATTTCGAAACATCTACAACTACAACTGCCGCGTTTAACGCCACATCCGTCATGTTTTCCTTGGCTTCGAGATCCGCTACCGCTTTGATGACATCGGAGAGTTTACCCACACCCGAGGGCTCGATAAGGATTCTTTCGGGAGAATATGTTTTGATGACTTCTTTTAAGGATGCACCGAAATCTCCGACAAGAGAACAGCAGATACAGCCCGAGTTCATCTCTTTTATTTCGATTCCGGCTTCTTTTAAGAAACCGCCGTCGATTCCGATTTCACCGAATTCGTTTTCGATGAGAACCACTTTTTCTTTGTTAAGCACTTCTTTTAACATTTTCTGAATGAAAGTTGTTTTTCCGGCGCCCAGAAATCCGGAAACGATATCGATTTTTGTCATATATATTCATTTCCTTTCAAAACAAATTTTAACGGGTAAGAATGATGCGAAACCGCTTTTCATCTCACCCGTTTAAATATTATATCATACAAGTCAAATACTTGCATTTTGTTATTCGTTTATAAATATAAGTTCGGTATCGCGATCCACCATTATTTCATATCCGCCTTTATAAACGGTGGATTCGAAATTACCGTCCGGCCTTTTTACTTTCCAGTCACCCGAAGGAAGTATGTATTTTACGTTTGCTTTAAGTTTTAAATTCTTGTTCGGCACTACGGTTTTGTTTTTAAGCCAAAGTGCGGAAACCACAAAAGTCTTTGTTTCAGTATGTCCCGCTTTGTCGGTACAGACCAAAACATATTCGAGCGTATCCCCGTCGGGATCTATGTAAATTCTACATGTTTTTCCGGTAAAGTTTATTTCTTCGCCGTTTAAAGTCACCTTCGCCAGATTGTCATCGCTGACGTCAAAAGAAAAGTCATCGGAATAATATTCTTCACCTTCTTCGACATCCGAAACCTGCGGCTTTCGGTTATCGATTTTGTAATCAGAAAGCGATACCTCATCGGTTATTTCTCCGGTATCGGTTTTTTTCAGATAAAAACTTCTTACATTCTGTTCTTCTCCAACCGTCAAAAATTCTGCGAAAGGTCCGTTAATGCTTTTTGAAATCAAATATCCTTCGGCAGGAATTATCGTAATATCCGTTATATAAAAATCATTGTCGCCCTTCTCGCCTTCAATCGTTGCCGCAACGGAGGGAGTCGGAAGATATTCTATCGAAAAGTCTTTGGATAAAAAAAGTTCCTTATATTCGTCGTTTGCGGGAAAAGTCACTTCCACCAGATAATTCCCGACACCCGAAGGCGCACCGTTTATATAATTTCCGGTTGATTTGTTTTTATATTTTATTACGGCTTTCGAGGCATCGTTTGTGGAAGAAGAAATCTTAACGTCATACTTTCCGCCAAAATATGCCTTGCTCACTTCAACAGAACCGCTGCCATCCTTTAAAACTTTGTCTTCGGATATTTCGGCAGTAACCGTTATGGTACCGGATAAAGACGCATATCCTTCGGGTTTAATCATGAATTTGCTTTCTATCTTCCCTTTTTTCGTGCAATCGGACTTTAAACCTACTCTGAGATTTAATACATGATTCGGTTCAACCTCATAATAGATTGTATTTCCGTCCTCCGCAAAAGGAAAATCGGAATCGATCGTAAATTCATTATCCGTCGGAAACTCTATGGCATATCTGAAAGGAAATACGGAATCGTTTGCAAAAGATATCTCTTTTGCAGGCGCATCTTCAATCTTTTTAATTTCGCCGAGATTCACCGTGGTGTTTAAATTCGTATCGTTTATGATAATATGTCCGCTTCTGTTGCTTTCGATATCATATTCGCCTCTCGAAAGCTGCGAACTGTTCCAAACCATCACCCTGACACTCGAACCCGTATTGTTTTCGACAAAAGTTTCATCCGTAAGTCCGATATTTTTGTTGGGATCAAATGAAGAATACGGATTTTGCATGAAAACTATTCTTTCGACATAACCGCAGATATTTTCCGAAGGAAAGCAGTTAACAAAACCGTCGGAATGTTCTATCCTTACTTCGCCGTCAATCCTTCCGCGATTCGAAACGCCCTTTCCCGATGAAAAGGAATTTGAGATATTTACGTTTCCGTTTATTTTTCCGTTATCTGAAATATTGCATTCCGCACCGTTGCCTGCGCTGACATTTCCTATAATGCTTCCGTCAACATTCAGAATTCCTTCCAAAATGATTTCGTCAGCCTCTATTTTACCCGTTGAAGAGATATCGACCCTTCCGTTTATACGAACGGTATTCGCTCGAAGACTGCCGTTTATTTTAAGAGTATTGCAAAAGTCTTTTTCCACACCCGAAACCGTTGTTTTGCATCTTGTATCTATATAAACATTTTGTGCCGAGAGCAAAGTACCCGATAAAAGGGTCATATCTCCCGCCGAAGTATCGGCACCTTCGGGATAAACATACGTTCCGCCTTCGTTAACCACAAAAGTCACATTGTCATATGCGGTATCGTATAAAATATCATACGCGGTCAACATGGAATAGGTATGATCTTCACCCGAAGCTGCTTTTACATGCAAAGGATATAAAACCGGATTCAAAAGAAGAACCCAGACAGCCGATAAAGCAATATATTTTTTTATTCTTGTTTTATTGCCCATATACATCCTTAATATTCATTCACCCGATAATTTCAAAATATATATAAAAAGATTTCGGATGTTTTCACCCGAAATCTTAGTTTTATTTTTTATATTTCGAAAATTTTTGCAATTAAGCGATTTTGCTCTTTGCGATTTCAGAAAGGCTCTTGAAACCTTCTGCATCGTTTACAGCCATCTCAGCAAGCATCTTTCTGTTGATATCGATGTTTGCGAGTTTAAGACCGTACATAAATTTGCTGTATGAAAGTCCGTTCATTCTTGCTGCTGCATTGATACGTGCAATCCAGAGTCTTCTGAACTGTCTCTTGTTCTCCTTACGTCCTGCATAAGAAGAAGCAAGTGCTCTCATAACCGACTGCTTAGCTACACGATACTGTTTGGATCTTGCTCCTCTGTAGCCCTTAGCAAGCTTTAATACTCTATTATGTTTTTTCTTGGCATTTAAGCCACCTTTAATTCTTGCCATTGTTTACTTCCTCTCTTTCCTTAGATGTAAGGT
>JAGADU010000130.1 GCA_017613435.1 Lachnospiraceae bacterium
AAGAGTCCATCGAAGGCAAATTCGATTACAAGCACACAGATACATTCATGGGATTCCACTGCGGTAATACATGCTCCAATAAGCTTGCATTCAAGGAGATGAAGTATCAGATGATCATGGCAAGAGCACTTCCCATCGAAGTTACAAACGGAACTCTCGAAGGCGACATCATGCCCGGAGATATCACATTCTTCAGACTTCAGTCAACAGCTGATGCTAAGATCAGAGCATATCTTGCAGAAGGTGAAGTACTTCCCGTTGCAACCAGATCGTTTGGCGGTATCGGTGTATTCGCCATCAAGGAAATGGGACGTTTCTATCGTCACGTGCTCATCGAGAAGAACTATCCTCACCACGGTGCCGTTACATTCGGTCATCACGGCAAGGCACTCTACGAAGTATTCAAATACATCGGAGTACCCATCGAGGATATCAACTACAATCAGCCCGCTTCACTTCCTTATCCTACAGAGAACCCTTTCAAGTAAGAAGGAAATTAAAAGCATAATCAAGTGTCCGACACTGCCGGTGCCGGACACTTTTTTAATTGTTAAACCAAGCGTTCAATTGACATCATTGTTAAGAGGTTGATAAAATATATAGGATATGAAAATGCTGTTTCGAAAAATCAGAAAACCGTTCGAGAATATACTTAACAACATGAGATTCAAACACAAATTTTTTGTGCTATATTTTTCATGCGTTATCGTTCCTCTTGTTATTACCGACTCTCTGATTTTAAAGACCGTTTTCGATCAGGAAAGAAATTCCGTAAATTACGACATGGAATATGTTGCGAGGGTTTACGAGAATTATTTCGACAACCTTATAAACAACGACATTACGCTCGCAAACAGCATTAACATGAACAAGAAAATCAACGAAGTTCTGGATACGAGATATTCCGGAACATACGATTATTTTACGGCGCTTTATTCTCTCATCAACGATTCGCTGCTTGAAACCACAACCGGTCTGACCCGAAACAGTATAGTCATTTATTCCGACAACAAAACGATTTTAAACGGTCATTTCATCAAGCCTTTGTCCGGAGAACGAAATTCCAAATGGTACAGGGATTTGACCGAACACGAAGGAAAAGACTATCTGGATATTTATTTTGACGAATCAATCAAAATCAACCAGGCGAGCCAGAGAAAGTTTCAGTATATAAAAGTACTTGATTATTACAAGGATTACAAAGAAAAAATACTTGTTATCAGCCACGATACGGCCACTCTCGAGAGGGATTTGAGAAAACTGTACTCGGGTTATCCCGTATATATCACTTCCGGAGATTATGTTATTTTCTCGACCGAAGACAATTCGGTAACCAACGTAAAAGATTTAAATCGTCCGGAAAGCAAATACTCCAAAGTGACCAGAACCCTCTATACGACGGGTTCTCAGATAAACATCATTGTCGTAAACAACACTCCGATTATCCGAACCGTATTCAAAAACAATGTGGGAATACTGCTTCTGCTCCTGCTTATCACAATCATCATTCCCCCGCTTATTTTGAGAACCATCGAGAACTCCATCATCAAAAGAATATCCAGACTCGAGAACGCTTTCGGTAACGAATACACCAACACCTTTAAACCCATAAACGAAATCGAAGGAAACGACGAAATCGCATTTCTTATGCGAAAATACAACAAGATGGTCGATATTACCAACGAACTGGTAACCACCGTTTATAAGGATAAGATTAAAGAACAGGAGAGCGACATTGCGAGACAGAAAGCCGAACTATTGGCACTTCAGAGTCAGATTAATCCGCACTTCATGTTCAACGCCCTCGAAAGCATCAGAATGCACAGCCTCTTAAAAGGCGAGACGGAAACCGCGTCGATGGTTGACAAACTTGCCGTTATGGAGAGACAGAACGTCGAGTGGGGAAAAGACTTCGTTACGGTCAAAAAGGAAATCGAATCCATCGAGGCATATCTTGCGCTTCAAAGTTACAGATTCGGAGACAGACTTTCTTTTAACATCGAAATCGAAGAAGGATGCGAGAATTACCTTGTTCCCAAACTCACAATCGTTACATTCGTCGAAAACGCCTGCGTTCACGGAATTGAATCCAAAGCCACGCAGGGATGGATTTTCGTAAGGGTCTACAAAGGCAAGGAAGAGCTCTTTATAGAAATCGAAGATACGGGCGAGGGAATGACCGACGAAAAGGTTTCCGATATGTTAAAAGACATAAGCGAGGCATCCATAGAAACCATCAAGAACAAGAAACACGTCGGAATCCTGAATGCATGCCTGAGACTTAAAATGGTTACCGACCATAAGGTTAAGTTTGAAATAGAAAGCGAACCCGGAATAGGTTTAAGTTTTATAATTAAGATACCGTTTGATAAACTCAAAAAATCAGAGGATGGCGAATAAATGTTAAAAGTAATGCTTATTGATGACGAGCCCTTTATACTTCAGGGTTTGAAAATCCTTATAGACTGGGAAAAAGAAGGATACGAAATCGTTGCCGCGCTTTCAAACGGCAAAGAAGCACTCGATTATCTTAAAAACGAAGAAGTCGATCTGATTATTTCGGACATTCAGATGCCCGTAATGACCGGTCTCGAACTGATCGAAACCATTCAGAAAGAAGGTCTGTCCAAAGCAAGATTTGCTTTTCTGACGGGTTTTGACGATTTTTCCTATGCCCAGAGAGCCATCAAATACAACAGTATCGATTATATTCTGAAGCCTGTTCAGAAAAACGACATCCTTGCTCTTTTGAGAAACGTATCCGATCTCGAAAGAGAAAACAAGGAAAAAGAGGGCGACCGCAAAAAGATGGAAGATGCGTATCTTGCGAGAAACGTCATAGCCCTCATTAAAGGAAAATACGACGGGAGCAATCTCGAATATGTCAAAAACCACATGCAGCTTTCCGGAAAAATAAGATATGTTGACATAGAAATTGCCACCGGTCTTTCGGAAGGAGAAGAAGAGGACGATTCCGACATGCGCCTTTTGCAGCACCAGTTGCATTCGGCTTGCAGAGAAGTTCAAAAAGACAATATCAATCATTTTATTTTCGACGTGTCATACGACGAATCAAGTTACGACGTCGGTTTCATTTATTGCGAAAACATGGCTACGAGATACGATCTGACCGACGACGACTATCTTGAAGGTCTGACCAAAAAAATCGAGGGCGTAATGTTAAAGCCCGTAAGAATGATATGCGGCAAAAAAGTGAATGACATATCGCAGATAGCCAAATCGTTCAGCTCCTGCAGAATGTTAAACAGCATCAAAGGTTTTCACAACGAAAAGAGAGTATATATATACGAAGACGAGGTTCAGATAGAACAAAAGAGCGCATATCTTTGCAAAAAGAGTCTCGACGAATGTATCGATGCGATTGAGAAAAACGAAAAGAACCGCATAGAAAAAAGCGTCGAAAAACTTTACGAGGAAATGTACAATATCGGCGAGAACTCCAATCTTGTCAATCTTAACATCAACTATCTTCTGTTCCAGCTTATTCATCTGGCGACGGAACAGGACGACAATGTCAACCAGGAAGAAGTGATTCAGTACATTTCGGAGAATTCTTTTGAAAATTCGCTCTCGAGAGGAAGCCGGGAACACCTTAAAAACTTCGCGCTACAGTATGCGGATTACCTGATGAGTTTGAGAAAGAACGTATCGAGAGGAATTCTGTCGAGCATCGAAAAAGAGATAGCCGAGCATTATGCGGAAAACATCAGCCTTCGAAACCTCGGAGAGAAATATTACATGAACAGCTCCTATTTAGGACAGGTGTTCAGGAAAAAATACAATGTTTCCTTTAAGGATTATCTTACAAACATAAGAATCAACGAGGCTGCCAAGAAGCTTTTGGTGTCCGACAAAAAGATAAATCAGATAGCGGAAGAAGTCGGATACATGGATTGCGACTACTTTATAAGGAAATTCATCGATATTAAAGGATGCACCCCGTCAAAGTACAGAAAGAACAACAATCCCAACTGACAAATTTCATTTTTTATCAAAAAAGCCCGAAAAACCCGATAAAATGCAGAAAAAGACAAACTGTATTTTATCGGGTTTTTTTTAGAATTTTATCGGGTTAAAAAAAAGTGTCCCAAAAGTATAATAAAAAGTACAATTAACCAAACCGGTTAAAGTTTTATAGGAGGTAAAAAAATGAAAATGAAGAAATTCATTGCACTCGGCATGGCTGGTATGCTCAGTGCAGCAGCGTTGGTTGGCTGTGACAAAGGAAACCCTGGCACCGTAGATCCCGTAGATCCCGTTGATCCCGTAGATCCCGGAAAACAGGTTGTAGCTCCCGAGGACATTATTGATTTCACAATGTTCGCAACAATGGAAGGTACAGAACTTAACCCCAACAACGAAATCCAGGAAATCATTGCACAGAAGACAGGTGTAAGAGTTAAGGAAACTTGGCTCACAAACCAGGACGCAGGTGAAGCTATCGGTGCTCTTATGGCATCAGGCGATCTTCCTGATTTCATCGATGCTGGTAACAAGTTCAACGATATGTATGCAGCAGGTCTCCTTGTAGCTTGGGATCCCTACCTTGAGCAGTATCCTAACCTTAAGGAAATGTATACAGACGCTGTATGGGAGCAGTTCCGTATGGCTGACGGTAAGATTTACTGGGCTAACGTATTTAACAATACTTACGGCGCTTCCAAGGCTACAGGTCATAACGACGAAGCTTTCTGGATTCAGGTAAGAGTACTTGAAGAAGCTGGCTATCCCGATATCAAGACTCTTGATGAGTACTTTGATCTTATCGAAGATTACTATGCTAAGCATCCTACATTTACTAACCCTTCAGGTGAAGAGGTTCCCATTATCCCTTATACAGTACAGTCTGCTGACTGGAGATATTTCGGTCTTGAGAATCCCCCTCAGTTCCTCGATGGTTATCCTAACGACGGTTCTGTAATCGTTGAAAGAGGAACAGGTAAGGTTGTTGACTACAACACAACTCCTACCGCAAAGGCTTACTTCCAGAAGTTAAACGAAGAGTACAACAAGAAGATCATCGACAGCGAATTCGCTACACAGGACTGGGATACATACATCCAGAAGCTTTCCAAGGGTCAGGTACTTGGTATCTGTGACCAGAACTGGGACTTCAACTACGATGTACAGCCCGCTCTTAAAGATGCAGGTCTTGATGCACTCGGATGCGAATATGTTCCTCTCGGACTTACAATGCCCGGCGTAACAGAGAACAGATGGCATACATACGGTGATACACTTAACAACTCTTCAGGATGCGCAGTTACAATCAACTGCTCCGATCCCGACAGAGCATTCAAGTTCTTAAGTGACATTATGGAACAGGAAATTCATGATCTTCGTTTCTGGGGTGTTGAAGGTGTTGACTACCTCGTTGATGAAGACGGAATGTACTACAGAACACAGGAAATGAGAGACAAGCAGAACAACCAGGCATACAGAGCATCTCATATGTGTCCTTATTCTTACATGCCTCAGTGGCTTGGAACAAGCCGTGACGGCAAGAACGCTATGCAGCCTGCAGAACAGGGTTCCGAATTTACGGCATCCTTCTCAGAGCCTCTTAGAGCTTGCTTCGAAGCATACAACGCTAACGGTTATCCTGATTTCATCGGTTCTGTTCAGGAAGATAACGAACCTTGGTTCCCTATGTGGTCTTACTCCAACACAATGAGCCAGACAACATATCCTGAAGACGATCCCGACGGAAACTTCAAAGCCGGTGACGATTGGCCTGCAGCTATCGCTTGGATTAAGATGGGCGATTGCAAGCATGAATGGCTTCCTAAGGTTGTTACAGCTAAAGATTTCGATGCTGAATGGGAAAAATACATGAAGGCATACGAAGCATGCAAGCCTGAAGATTTCTTGGCTGATATGCAGAACGAAGTTAACAAGCGTATCGAAGCTGCAAAGTAAGATAGCGGTTTTTAACTGAAAATTTATTAGAAATGGCAACCACGGTTGTTTGTGCTGTGGTTGCCATTTTAAAAGAAAGGGAGGCACTTTACAATGGCAAATGATGCGGATCAGAATGTAACAGTAGAAAATCCGACAGAATCCGAGAGTGCAGTAGAAGTAAAAGAAGAGACTGCCGAGATGATTGACGAACCTATCGTCAGCAAACTCATCGAAGAGCCGGCTTCGGACACAGTTGAGGCGAAAGCCAAAAAAGTAGCTCGTCAAAGAGTTAAAGTATCTAAGGGAGAAATAAAGAGACAGGCAATTTTGCTTATTTTATCAGTCTGGTTCGTCAATTACGGACTCATATTCTATTATCTTCCCCTTGGTGGATGGATAATGGCATTCCAGAATTTCAAATTAAAAAAGACTTTCTTTGATTCGTTATTCAGTGCAAGATTTGTAGGACTCAAGAAGTTCCATTTCATGTTCGAATTCGATGTCCTCAAAGATGCAATTCACGAGACAGGCAATATCTTCCAGGCTTTAAAAGTTTGGATAGATAACGTAATGTTCATAAGAACACTCAGAAATACCCTCGGTATGGGTATTTTGAATCTTGTAACAACATTTGTTATGGCGATTTTATTTGCCATCCTTCTTAACGAAGTAAAAAATAAACTCGGAAAAAAATTAGTTCAGACAATTTCATATTTACCGCATTTCCTTTCATGGATTATTGTTACTGCAATTATCAGAGATACATTGTCCAGTACCGGTATTATCAATGATTTGCTGAGATTATTTCATGTTATAGATGCTGAAGAAACTTATAACTTTTTCATGAAACCGCTATGGTTCTGGCCGATAGTCGCATTCGCGAACGTATGGAAAGAAACAGGTTGGAACGCAATTATCTATCTTGCAGCCATTACCGCTATCGATCCCTGCCTTTATGAAGCAGCCGATATCGACGGTGCGGGCAGAATTGCAAAGATGAGATTTATCACTTTACCCGGAATTGCTCCTACCATCATCATTCTTCTCGTTATGAATATCGGTAACGTGCTTAATGCAGGTTTTGAAATCCAGTACCTCTTGGGTAACGGTATTATTCAGAAGGTTTCGCAGACAATCGATATCTACGTTCTTCAATGGGGTATCAGTAAGAGTGACTTCTCGCTGGGAACTGCCGCGGGTATGTTTAAGAGTGCGGTCTCGATTCTGCTGATTGTAATATGTAACCAGATCGTCAAGAAGACCGGTCACGGAAGTTTGTTCTAAGGGAGGTAAGAGAAAATGAAGATTAAAAAAGACGATTTTGCTCTTAACTACAGAAACTCCCACGGAGGAGAACTTACTCCCGAGGATATCAAATTAGCAAGAAGGCTGGCTCGTAAGAAACACAGAAAAATGGGTCCCGACGGATGGTTATTCGTTATCTGCAACACAATATTCCTTGTATTGTTTGCACTTATCACGCTTTATCACGTTATCAATACATGTGCTTATGCATTTAACAAAGGTACGGACGCATTGATGGGCGGTATCTATTTATGGCCCAGAAAATTCTCCCTTGAGAGTTTTAAAACCGTTTTGGGTATTTACGGATTCGTTACGGGTGCCAAGATTACGGTACTTCGTACACTTATCGGTACATTCACATCCCTTATCGCAAATGCGCTTCTTGCATTTATCATAAGCCGTAAGAGATTTTTCTTCAGATCGAGCTTATCGCTCTTCTGGATTATCACAATGTACGTAAACGGCGGTTTGATTCCTACCGTTGTACTTTACAAATACCTCGGACTTTCCGGTACATTCCTTGTATACGTTGTTCCCGGTCTGGTTTCCGCTTTCAACGTAATGGTTCTCAGAACTTACATGGAGGACTTACCCGACGAACTCGAAGAATCCGCACAGCTTGACGGTGCAGGATACGTAACGATTTTCGTAAAGATTATTTCTCCTCTTTGTAAGCCGGTTTATGCAACAATAGCTTTGTTCGTAGCAGTATGGCAGTGGAACTCATGGTTCGATGCAATGCTCTACAACAGACTTAAACCCGAATTAACAACACTTCAGTACGAATTGATGAAACTCATGAGCTCCGTTTCCCACCAGACAGGTAACGCCGGATCTCATGCGACTCAGGCTGCTGAGACTTCCTCCATAACATCAATCAGTGTACGTTCGGCTGCATCGGTTGTAACAATGGTTCCGATTATCTGTGTTTACCCTTTCTTGCAGAGATATTTCGTAACCGGTCTGACAATCGGTGGCGTAAAAGGTTAACCAAATTTCTACCAAATATATAAAAAGCCCGCTTCGATTATATGAAGCGGGTTTTTTTCTCAAAAAAGAGAAAGCGGTACAAACAATAAAACCTTTGTTTTTTTTGAAATAATTGATATAATAAAAAATCGCAAACAGATTTTGGAAGGTTAGTATGAATATTTTCAAATTTGACTCTCCCGTAATGAATTTCATAGGTAAAGTGGCGGATATGATTATTTTAAATATCCTCTGCCTCATATGCAGTATCCCTATCATAACTTTCGGTGCCGCATATACCGCAAAATATTACGTCTCCATGAAGATTGTAAGAGGAGAGGAAGGCACGGTATTTAAGCCGTATTTCAAGGCCTTTGCTTCGAATTTCAAGCAGGCTACGATTGCATGGATTATACAGCTTTTTATAATAGCGATCCTCATTGTCGACTGGATTTGGATTTTTAACAAAGGATTTTTGGACGTTCCGTTATTTTACAGGATAGCGATTATTGTTTTAAGTCTTCTTGCGGTATTCGTTACCATGACGATATTCCCTTTCTTTGCAAGATACGAGCTGACTTTAAGGGAAGCGTTCAAAGGTGCGATTCTTTTCTCGTTTTTGCAGTTTATCAAGCTCTTTCTGATAGCCGCAATCGAAGTGATTACATTCATCGCGTGTCTCTGGTACGGACAATGGCTGCCCGTCATCCTGCTTTTCGGTACGACAACGGCATTTTATTTTCTAAACCTTACGATGGTTAAAGGCTTTAACAAAATCGAAGCCGGTCTTGAGAAAAAACAGGCAGAAGAAGACAAAGAAGAGATCGATAAAGAGAACAGCGAAGAAGGTGAAGCCGAAAAAACAGATACCGTCAAAGAAACGCAAAACGCGGTTTCATCTTCGGATGAAAACGAAGACATACTTATTCTTCGTCCGGACGAGCATACTATTAAAGGAAAAATCAACGCAGAAAAAGAAACCGTCAAAGCGCTTACATTCAGTGAAAAACTTACCTTCTTTAAGGATTATTACCTCGGCAAAACAATACTTATTGCAATTGTTGCGATATTTGTATTATGGTTTTTGTACGATGCATTCCTCGGCAAAAAGGAAACCGTATATTCCGGCGGACTTTTATATTGCGACGTGACGGCGGAAGGAAAGGTAATCCTTACTGAGGATTTGCTTAAAGTGATGGTTCCCGTTACAATGAAACAAAAAAAGCAGGTTATGCTTTCGGACGATTTGTCGCTTGATTTCGATGAAAACGAGCATGAAATCACCGCGAATGCTTCGCAGGATCAGATGCTGGCGCCGATGATCATGGCCGGATATTACGATTATTTTTTGATC
>JAGADU010000024.1 GCA_017613435.1 Lachnospiraceae bacterium
ATTATACCACGTTTCGCCCTTAAATGTCACTTAAAAAGGGCTAAAAACATCATAAAAAAAGATACCCCCTAAAGGGTATCTTTATGTATCCGAACTCATTTTTCCGATTGCGTTTCGAACAGGTATTCCGACCGCTATCGCTACGGCCATTTTAACCGCATCCGCGATTATAAACGGAACCACGCCTGCCATAAGCGCCGCCGCAAAACTCATTTTTAACGATATTGCAAGCCATGCGGTTCCGAGTGCGTAGCAGCAAAATGTTCCTAACACCATTCCGAGTATATGAAGCGGAATCTTTTTTTCAAATTTGGAAATGAAAAATCCGGCAATTAACGAAAGGAATATATATCCGATCATGTATCCGCCCGTAGGTCCCAAAAGTTTGCCTACACCTGCGGTAAAACCCGTAAAAACGGGAACTCCGACAAATCCTAAAAGAAGATATAAAAGGCAGCTTACCGTACCCCAGAGCCATCCGTTGACATATACCGCAAAGAATATTCCCAAGATTCCCAGTGATATCGGAACGGGGCTTATCGGAAGAACAATCGAAAGAGGCCCCAAAATGCATATTATTGCGGTTGAAAGAGCAACCTTTGTGATTGTGATTGTTTTTATTTTTGTTTTTTTGTTCATGTCTTTTCCTTTTTCGGTTTACAATTTCAAGTTCGGAGTTTACAATACAGTCATTGTATCGTCAACCCGATTACCGAAAAAGTTTACAATTGGCAAAAACTAATATGAAAAAAGAACTCTCAACCAAAGAAAAAGTTTTAAATATCCTTAAACAGAACGCAAACACATATGTATCCGGTCAGGAAATAGCCGATACTCTTTTTCTGACCAGAGCCGGTATATGGAAAGCCATAAAAAACCTTCGCGAGAGCGGATATAAAATCGAATCCGTAACAAACAAAGGATATCGTCTTGTCTGCAATTACGACGGAATAAACATCGGTTTTATCCAAAAATCCTTACCTGAAACTCCTTCCCTCAAATACTACTCGTATGAAGAAGTAACTTCAACGAATGATGTTGCCAGAGAGCATGCAGACAAAGAAAGCGATCTTCTGGTTATTGCGAATTCCCAGTCCAACGGGCGCGGAAGAAAAGGCAGATCTTTCTTTTCTCCGAAAGACACCGGTTTGTATTTCAGTCTTCTTATCCATCCCGAGCTTCCTTTTTCAAAAGCCACCTACCTTACCTGCATTGCTGCCGAATCGATGGTCTTATCCATTCACGATACGCTCGGTATCGAGGTCTCCATAAAGTGGGTAAACGATATCTTTTACGGTGATAAAAAAATCGCCGGAATTCTGACCGAAACCTTCGGCTCTCTCGAGGAAGAATTTCCCGAATACATCGTGGTCGGAGTCGGAATAAACATCTACCCTTTCAGCGAAGAACTGCCTTCGGATATTAAAAAAAGAGCCGGTTTTCTGGTTAAAAACGGTGCTGACTCCGAAAATCTCAAAAACCTGCTCTGCATTAATTTCATAAAACATTTTTACCGTTTCTTATCCGAAATCGACAGGAAAACTTTTCTTGACGGATACATAAGACATTCGAATCTTATCGGAAAATACGTTCAGATAAAAAGCGATAAAAACCCCTCTAAAAAAGAATATGCACTCGTCACCGGAATCGATGACGAATGCCGTCTTTTGGTTTCTTATGATGATAAAAAATCTGCCGCGCTTGCGGGAAAAGAAGTCAGCGTTGTGAAGTATTAACTCTCCCTAACCATACATTCTGTTGTTCATTCTGCTAACCATTTCTTCTTTCGGAAGAGGTCTGTCGTAAAAATATCCCTGGACAATATTTACACCGAGGCCGAGCAGAATCTCTTTCTGCTTTTCTGTCTCCACGCCTTCTGCCACGATTTTCATATCAATTGCTTTGGCAAGATTTACAATATGCGTCAGAATGGTAAGGTTTTTGTCAAACGCACTGTGAATAAATCCTTTGTCAATCTTTAAAGTATCGAAATCGGTCTCTCTTAAAAGAGAAAGCGATGCGGCACCGCAGCCGAAATCATCCACCGCAACTTTGTATCCGAGTTCATGGAGGGAACTTACAAATTCTCTTAATACCTTTGTCGGGAATTCATCATTTGTTTCGGTTATTTCGATTTCAATCAGATCTTTCGATATTCCGTATGCTTTTACGATATTATCAATATCTTTTGCAAGATTGTCGTTCGAAAGATTTCTTCTTGAAAGATTGACCGATATTGTGGGAATATCCAGCCCTTCCTTCTGCCATTCTTTTATATCCTCGCATACATGTCTTAAAACATAAAAGTCAAGTGCACAGACAGAATCGTTCTTTTCCATGATTGGAATAAATTCCTCGGGCGGAATGATATTGTCTTCGTGCAGCCATCTGACAAGCGCTTCGCCGCCGCAGAGAATATTGCTGTTTATATCAATCTTTGGCTGATAATATACCTGAAATTCCTCCTTTTCGAGCGCTTCAAAAAGAGTTCCTTTCAGTTTTCTCTCATTTTCGAGCTTTTCTTTTAATTCATCGCTCATGTAATCAACGCTCTTCTTGCTGACTGTTTTGGCATATAAAAGAGCAATGTAAGCGTTTGATAAAATGTCCTCTGCCTTCATGTATTCTTCGTTTATCTCGAATACACCGGCAACCGAAGACACTTTAACAACAACGCTCTTTTCTTCCCCTATTCCGTAGGTAATACTTACTTCTGTTTCTTTTAAGAAGTCAAGTAATGACTCGAGATTTTCTTTCTTTACGATTGCAATAAAATGGTCGCTTCCCTCTCTTGCCAGGAATTCGTCCGCTTTAAGCATTTCGCTGAGTTTGGAAGAATAATTCTTAAGAATCATATCGCCTGCAATCATTCCGTATTTTCTGTTGAAATAGGAAAACTTCGATATGTCAAAATATACCGCGCAGTAATTGCAGATTTTGCCTTTTTCGCGAAGTTCCATAAGCTCGCCTATGCAGCCGTGCTCGTTTAAAAGTCCGGTTCGGACTTCATGCTTGGAAATCCTTAAAACCTCCTGGCTCTGTGAATAACTGTTTTCGATAAACATTATGATAAGCACAAATCCGATTGAGATATTTACAAAAGAATATCCGTAAAAGATACTCTGAATGATGGTTGCTATGCCCGGAATAATAATATATGCGAGCATCGACAAGAATGTCACCGTATCGACTTTTTTACGATTTTCAAACAAAACCGAAATGTTTAAAAGAAGACATATTCCGATAAGTCCCATGGTCACAAAGAAGAAGGGATTGCGATGGTATGCATTGCTTTCGTCAAAATAATAAAGAAGGTCCGTAAACTGTGAAACAATCAGTACTATCATGCAAAAGACCGCAATCCAGTAAACCGTGCGGAATCTTTTCTGTCCGGGAATCTTTGCCTTTAATCCGGCGGTTCCGAAAAGCTGAACGGCTACATACATCGTGATTGTAATCACAATCAGAAATGTGGTCAGAAAAAGGAAGAAATTGGCCACTCTGATCATTACATAAGCGGTATTCCCGGGTACTCCGTCATAAACATAAGTCAGAAAATCACTGAAAAGAAGTATTCCGGCAATAAAATTGCCCCCCATAACTATCTGATTTTTGTAATTCTTTTTGTCGTTAATTACAAGCAGTGCGGTAAACATAGAAACAAATATGCAGAAGCTTGCTTCAAAAAGAAGAAATGTTCTTTGTATTGATAACGGATCGATCAATGCTAAACTCCTTAAAAATTCTAAACCTTATAACTATATATCGGCACGTAAAAGAAAAACATTATAGATAAAAAAATACGCCGGACACCCTGAGGTATCCGGCCGTATCTTTTATGAGATTATTTTTAGATTTCGAAAAGGTCGCTGAACTCTTTTAAAGCTTCGTCTGTATCGTGCGCAAGAACCTTCTTTGCAAGGACCTTGCCAAGCTGAACGCCTTCCTGGTCGAAGCTGTTTACATTCCACAAGAAGCCCTGGAACATAATCTTGTTTTCAAAGTGCGAAAGAAGTGCGCCCATTGATTCGGGTGTAAGCTGCTTGCCGATAATAATGCTAGAAGGACGGTTGCCTGCGAACTTCTTGTTGTTGTTCTCGTCATCTTTGCCGCATGCAAATGCGATAATCTGAGCCGCAACGTTAGCGCAGAGTTTCTTCTGGCTGGTGCTGCCCTGGATATCAACGTCAACGCCTAACTGACTGTCGTTAAATCCGATGAACTGTAAAGGAATAATATCTGTTCCCTGATGTAAGAGTTGATAGAACGAATGCTGTCCGTTTGTACCGGGCTCGCCGAAAAGAACGGGACCCGTGGGATAGCTTACGAACTCGCCGA
>JAGADU010000131.1 GCA_017613435.1 Lachnospiraceae bacterium
ATGTGAAGCATGTTTCAACTGCCCACTCTTCACGATGAGCTTCGAAGTATTTGAAGGGCTTGCCGTCAAGTTCAACAAGAGCTTTTCTGATAACAGGCTTGTCTTCACCGTTTCTTCTTTCCATGTTCATCATCTTTGTGATGGGCATACCGCCTGCAACCCATTCTTCAGCGGGCTTGGAAATATTGGAAACCTTTGAAAGATATCCGGTATAACCGTACTGAATGAGCATGAATGCGTTGTATCCGAGCGAATAGCAGTAGTCTGCATCGAAGTTTGAAGGGAATGCACATCTTCCTTCGTAACCGAAGAAGTGATGCTGTGAACCAAACTTACCCTTGTATGTTCCTGCTGCTTTTCTCTTTGCAAGTTCATTCTTAACCATTTCGGAGAAGAGTTTTTCGGATTCGATAAGAGAAACCTGTACGTTTCCGTGAGGATCTCTTTCAAGGAAGAGCTGCTGCTGAACGAACTGAGGAAGGATATCGAATACCTTGAATGCGTCAGCGGAAAGACCTGCCTTGATGAAATCGTATTTTGCATTCCAGTCGGGAAGTGCATTGAACTCTTCGGTTTTGCTTCCTGCAAGAAGCTCGTTGATTTCCTTAATAAGTGCGGAAAATTCGGGAACGAAGTCAACAATACCTTCGGGAATGATTGCAACACCGAAGTTCTTGCCTGCATTGCCTCTCTTTTCAACCGCATCGGCGATGTAGTTGGTAATCTGTGCGAGTGACATCTTCTTTGCAGCTACTTCCTCACCGATAAGGCAGATGTTGGGCTGTGTTTCAAGAGCACATTCAAGAGCAACGTGAGAAGCACTTCTTCCCATAACCTTGATGAAATGCCAGTATTTCTTTGCGGAGTTGGCATCTCTTTCGATATTGCCGATAAGTTCGGAATATGTCTTTGTAGCGGTATCGAAACCGAATGATGCTTCGATATCTTCGTTCTTTAAGTCGCCGTCGATGGTCTTGGGACATCCGATAACCTGAACGCCGGTATTGTTTGCTGCCATATACTCTGCAAGAGTGGCTGCATTTGTATTGGAATCGTCACCGCCGATGATAACGATTGCGGTAAGACCGTTCTTCTTTGCGTTTTCCGCAACAATTGCGAACTGCTCTTTTGTTTCGAGTTTTGTACGTCCGGAACCGATAATGTCAAAACCGCCAGTGTTTCTGTATGCATCGATAAATGCATCGTCAAATTCAACGTAATCGTTTTTGAGAAGTCCGTCGGGACCGCCCTTAAATCCCAAAAGAACGTTGTTTTTGTCAGTAGCTTTAAGCGCATCGTAAAGACCTGAAACAACATTATGTCCTCCGGGTGCCTGTCCGCCGGAAAGGATAACGCCCACAACCTGTTTCTTGGGTGCGGATGTATTCGATCCTTTTACGAATGTGATTTCTTTTTTACCGTATGTGTTGGGGAAAAGTGCTTTGATTTTGTCCTGATCCGCTACGGATGCGGTTTCGGCACCTTCCTTGACACAGATGTCTGCGATACCGTTTCTGAGCATGCCGGGAAGTTTAGGCTGATACTCATATCTTGCTTTTTGAAGTGGTGAAAGATTCATAACAATACTCCTTTAAAATATAAATATAGATTTGTTATTAACATTTTTATTTCTTAAGAACAAAGAACAAAACTCCGAATAAAGCGCCCAAAGCCGTAAGAATCACACCGCCGATAAGCATAAATATGTATGCTCCCATGGACTGGCTTCTTACCAAAACAAGGGGAATTAACATCTCCTTTGCTTCGCTTTGAGTATAACCCATTTTCACAATGGTTTCATAGGCATATTTTTTTTCTTCCTTGCCCATTTTTCTCAAATATCCGTCAATATAATCCGTTCCGCCCTCGGCCCATTCTACGGTATTTGTCTCATCTTTTAACCACTTCAACGAAGCTTCGGCCATTCGATCGTATTTTTGGAAATTCTCTCTGGGAACCGCCACGCCCATAAAATGAGCAACGTAATAATATCCTTCCGAATTCGTCTGTAAATCAAGAAGGTTATAAACGGCGGATACTTTGACTTTATCCTCATAAGAAACCACAAGAGGATAATCGACAAAGTCGACTTCGGTATTAATTCTCTGTCCGCTTTTTAGTTTTGTCCAATCAAGATTGGGATCGTATAAATCCTTTGCCGGTAAAAGATTGGTAATCACTCCCTTGCCTCCGATGACTGCAAGAATAATACCGCATACCAGCAATACTGCCGTTAATCTGAATTTCATTTTCTGCCTCTTTTTTTATATTTTTACACGCAATTTTTACTTTATCACAGTTTTTTTGATAATACAATTGAAAAATATTCACAAAATATGAAAAACCGCACCCGGGTTGCGGGTGCGGTAAATCGAGGAGATAATCTATCGAATAATGGATGCGGTTATCCTTCAATAGCGATATATTTCTTTTCTTCGGGAAGTTTCTCAACTTCTTTGGGAATATCGAGGATTAAAACCCCGTTTTCGAATTTGGCTTTGATGTCTTCTTCCTTGACATCCTTGCCTACATAAAAGCTTCTGGTAAAGGATCCGTAATATCTCTCCTTTCTGATATAGCCTTTTTCGTCCTTTTCCTCGTCGTTCTTCTCGTTGGTGGCGTTGATAATAAGATATCCGTCCTTAAGCTCGGCATTGACATCTTCCTTTTTGTAACCGGGCAGTTCAACGGAAAGCTCATAATCCTTTTCGTTTTCCTTGATATCCGTCTTCATTACCTCGGGAATATGTCTTATTGCATTGTGTCTTTTTGCCGCAGCGGGTGCGGTCTCCGTAAAGAAATCATCAAATATCGAATCATTGAAAAGTGCAGGTATAAACATAAGTCATTCCTCCTTTTTTATAAGCGTCCTCTCTTTTGAGAGGATTTTGTTTTCTTTTGATGATTATGTTATATCACGCTTATTAGCACTCGTCAATAGTGAGTGCTAATAATTCACACTTTTTTCACAATTTTATTAAAAAAGCCCCTTACGAAGCACGTAAGAGGCATAAAATGCGGATAACAGGACTTGAACCTGCACGGTCTCCCACCAGAACCTAAATCTGGCGCGTCTGCCAATTCCGCCATATCCGCAATTTGATTACAAAATGTATCTTTTGAATTTTAATCAATAGTGCGCCCTTTGTCAAATAAAAAAGCGGAACCGACGGTTTTGCACTGAAATTTTTTCACTATTCATTATCCGGAATGTTTACGATTGTTTTCTTATAGACCTTTCGGTAGAATATCAATGTCATTGTCATTGATACTATCTCGGCAATGGGGAAAGCAAACCAAACCATATTTACGTTTCCGGTATACGATAAAAGGAATGCCGCGGGAAGAAGTGCAAGAAGCTGTCTTGCCACGGATACCCACATGGAATACATTCCATGGTTCAAAGCCTGGAAAACCGTTCCTATAATGATACATACCGCTGCTATGGGGAAATGAATTCCTATGATACGAAACGCAGTAACGCCGAGCATCATCATTTCTTCCGAAGGCTTGAAGATCAAAAGGACTATCTTAGGGAAAAATTCAAATACCAGAACTCCCGCCATCATCAAAACTTCCGAATAAATAATACCGAGTTTTATAGCACTTAAAAGTCTCTTTCTCTTTCCTGCGCCGTAATTGTATCCGATGATGGGAACTATGCTTCCGTTAAGTCCGAACACCGGCATAAAGAAGAAACTCTGGATTCTGTAATAAACGCCGAAAACCGTTTCCGCAGTATCCGAGAATCCCAAAAGAATATGATTCATTCCGATATTCATTACGGTACCGATAGCCATCATTATGATGGAAGGCGCACCTATCGAATAGATATTTCCTATAAGCTTAAGCTCGGGTTTTAAATACTTAAGCTTAAGCGTAATTTCTTTATTCTTTATTATATTGAACATTATTCCGAGTAATGCAGCCACGCACTGTCCGATTACCGTAGCGATTGCGGCACCTCTCACCCCGAGCTTCGGCATTCCGAAAAGTCCGAAGATAAGGATTGGATCGAGAATAATATTCGTAATTGCTCCCGCACCCTGTGTAATCATTGAATAAATTGTTTTACCCGTGGACTGAAGAAGTCTTTCGAAAATGATCTGTGAGTAAAGAGCTATCGAAAATACGCAGTTGATGGTCAGATACTGAATACCGAAATCCTTAATTTGCTGCGTATCCGTATTCTGGAGAGCAAAATAAGGCTTTACAAGGAAAAGACCGACCAAAAGAAAAAGCACGGCCGATGCAAACGCAAGAAATACGCCGTTCATCGCGGTTCTGTTTGCACGGTCGTAATTCTTTTCTCCCAAAGCTCTTGAAACAAGAGCATTAACACCGGTAGCCATTCCGTTTCCGAAAGCCATGACAAGAATCTGTATGGGAAAACACAAACTCAATGCGGTGAGTGCATTCTCATGAATATGCGACACGAAAATGGAATCCACGATATTGTACATGGCCTGTACAAGCATGGATGCCATCATCGGAAGCGACATATTTATAATAAGTTTGTTCATGGGCATGACGCCCATTTTGTTTTCTTTTACGTTATCCATTTTCATGTATCCCAAAACAAAAGCCTACGCATAAAAAAATTCGTATCTGACTTATTCGTAGATACGAATCTTCCCTAGTGAGCCATCGGGGACTCGAACCCCGGACAACTTGATTAAAAGTCAAGTGCTCTACCACCTGAGCTAATGGCCCGTAATATTTTTGTAAAAGCTGGACTAGCTGGATTCGAACCAGCGAATGCAGGAGTCAAAGTCCTGTGCCTTACCGCTTGGCGATAGCCCAGTATAAGGTGGGTAATGGGACTCGAACCCACGGCCTCCAGAGCCACAATCTGGCGCGCTAGC
>JAGADU010000132.1 GCA_017613435.1 Lachnospiraceae bacterium
GAAACCTTTTCGCTCTTTGCCATGAGATTCAAAACCTTGATTCTCGTAACTTTGGCCAAAACGGTTTCCTTGAACGCATCTTCGATTGTTGTGTTTCCCGCATTCGTTTCCCAGATTTCCTTGCCGAAAGTCGACTCGTATGCATTTGCCATATTGGTAAGATACACATTCATCTCCGCTCTGCTGCAGCTTGCGGTATTGATTCTGAAAACTTCGCCCTCGGAAAACCCGTCCGTAACAACCACGGTTTTCGCGCACGAGGACAAAAAAACAATCGAAACAACCAACGCAGATATTGTTTTTATTTTACAAAAAAGAAAATTTTTCATTTATAAACCCGAAAACAACAAATCCTTCAAGCATACTTTAACATCTTTTTGCCGTTTTAAACAGTCAAATATAACAAAAGGGGAGGAAAACCCTCCCCTGTTTTTTATATAAGCGGATATTTTGCGGTAAGTTCGTCTACGATTGCTCTTGCGTAAGGAATCTTTTCCTCGCCGCCCTTAACGATTGCCGCGATGGCATCTGCAATCTTATCCATATCTTCGGTATTCATGCCTCTTGATGTAACTGCGGGAGTACCGAGTCTTACACCGCTTGTTACGAAAGGCTTCTGAGGATCGTTGGGAACTGTATTCTTGTTGGCTGTGATGTGAGCCTCATCAAGCATCTTCTCAACTTCCTTACCCGTGTATTTCTCACCTCTTAAATCAACGAGCATAAGATGGTTGTCCGTACCGCCGGATACAATGTTAACTCCTCTGGACAAAAGACCTTTGCAGAGAGCCTGAGCATTGTCGATGATATTCTGTGCATAAACCTTGAATTCGTGAGAAAGAGCTTCTTTGAAGCATACTGCCTTTCCTGCAATGACATGCATGAGAGGTCCGCCCTGAATTCCGGGGAAGATTGCCTTATTGAAATTGTATTTCTCGGCGGCTTCCTTATTGGCAAGAATCATACCGCCTCTGGGTCCGCGAAGAGTCTTGTGTGTGGTTGTTGTAACAACGTCCGCATAAGGGAAGGGTGAGGGATGAAGACCTGCAACAACAAGTCCCGCAATGTGAGCAATATCAACCATGAGAACCGCTCCCACCTCATCGCAGATTTCTCTGAATTTCTTGAAATCAATCGTTCTTGCATATGCCGAAGCGCCTGCGATAATCATTTTAGGCTTGCATTCGAGAGCAAGTGAACGAAGTTTATCGTAATCTATGAATCCGTCGTCGTTTACGCCGTAAGGTACAACTTTGAAGTATTTACCGGACATGTTTACGGGTGAACCGTGTGTAAGATGTCCGCCGTGATCAAGGTTCATACCCATGATTGTGTCTCCGGGCTCAAGAATGGCAAACTGAACAGCCATATTGGCCTGAGCGCCCGAATGGGGCTGTACGTTGGCATAATCGCAGCCGAACAGCTCTTTTGCACGCTCGATTGCAAGATTTTCAACAACGTCTACGCATCCGCATCCGCCGTAATATCTCTTTGCGGGATATCCTTCGGCATATTTATTTGTAAGGATGCTTCCCATTGCAGCCATTACGGCTTTGGATACCCAGTTTTCCGAAGCGATAAGTTCGATGTGGCTGTTCTGTCTTGCCTCTTCGTCCGTAATCGCAGCGGCAACCTCAGGGTCTACCTTTTTTACTTCTTCCAACGAATACATAAATTTATTTCCTCCTAAAAAACCTTAATTTTCAAAACGTACACATTATAGCACGAGTGTTATAAAATTGTCACTAAATTTCACGATATCCGAAAAAACCTTTTTCAAGAGGATTTTCGGTTAAAACGTGAAGTTCGCCTCGACGTTTCCGTTTAAATATTTGTCGGCATTAATATATATGATGTCTTCCATTTCGTTAAGCTTATCCTCGCTCGCATATTCGAACGAATGGTGATTGATCGAAAGATTGTAGGTCACGTTTCTGTTTTCATCATATTCTTTGGTGAGATTGATTCCGGCATTTTTGAATCCGAACTCATCAAGGCTGTTTCTGATTTCTCTTACGTAACAGTTCTCCTGTTTTGCAACCGCTTCTTTGTATTCCCTGCTCTTTTTGTCGTTGGCATATGCTTTTACAGACATGCTTAAAACCATTATTACGGTTATCGCAGATATTATTATAAACAATGTTTTTGCTGTCTTTGTCATGATTGAATCCTCCGTTTCTTTACTTTACGGCTTGATTGTATCATGACCATATGTCCGATAATCGGGACAGGTAGTTATTCTCTTTCGATATCTATGTCAAGATCGTTAATCACGTCCAAAACGGCGTAAAAATAATATTCTCCCTTATCTTCGTTTCGAAGAATGATTTTTTCTATATTCATTTCGCTCAGACAGTCATACAGGGCGTCGAGGTTTTTCCCGTAATATTCGGGAAGCGAAAATACTTTGGCGAGATATTCGTGAGCCTCTTCTCTGTCGTTTAGCTTTTCGGCATCCAAAACGTATTCCATTCGATTACTTCCTTTCACGGATTATCCTATGCAATCCGAACATTATCATTTTATCATAATTCGGGCAAAAAACAGGGGTTTTATTGCATATTTTTTGAATTTTGCGCATTTGAAGGGCTTTTTTTGTTGTTTTTTTATGAAATTTGACTTTTTCAATATTAATAATGAAACAACAGATTGACTGTAAAAAAAAATTATAGTATTCTAAATTGGTTTTTATATATAATAAGGAAATTCGTTATGAAAAAAAATAAAAAAGCACAATCCTCGGAAACGGAAATAAAAATCCGTAAAGAAGGGCGATTTGAAAAATACATAAAAGGATTGCTTCCGTTTGCAATATATTTCGGTATATTCCTCTTTGCAATCACTTTGTCGGAATTGTTTTTAAGATATCATATCTCCGGTAAAATATCCAAAATGAACCTTGCTTTTCTCGCATTTGTTCCGGCGGAAGCAATGTTTTTCACGGTATTTGCCGGTTTCTTCAAAAATATCGGCAACAGAATCGTCATGCCCCTTCTTTTGCTGATTCTTGATTTGTATTACTGCGTTCAGTTTGTATATTTCAAAATATTCGGTTCGCTTTTCTCCGTATCCATGATGGGTATGGGAGGAACCGCCGTAGGAAACTTTTTCTGGGCAATGGAAGAAGTGATTATCGCTTCGCTTATTTTTATCATCATCTTCTTCTCACCCACGTTAATATGTATTTTCCTTGTATTCGTAAAGAAAATCAAATTTGCGGGATATCCTCTTCTTATGCATATTCTGCCCCTGTTGCTTACGGCAGGCCTTTGGTTTGGCGGAATCGGCGCCCTGAAATTGATCGGAACGGACAGACAGTCCGCATATTATGTTCTGACAAACAGTTCTTCCGATACAGATACCACGGCAAATCATCTCGGTTCGCTTACGACATTCATCGTTGAGAGCGGCGCATATTATTTCGGAATCGGAAACACGCAAAACGAAATTGAAATATCAAGCATAGACAAATCCGATCTGGAGCTTGTTCCGGATACTCCTGCGGGCGCAACAAAGGATGAGGATAATTCTTCGGAAAAAGAAGCCGTAATCGTAAAGGAAGAAAAGATTGTTTACAATCCCTGGATTGACGAGAGATTCGATTTCGAGGCTCTTGCGGAATCAGCAACGGATCCGGCCTCAAAGAATTTATATACATACCTTGCGGAAAAAGAACCCACATACCAAAACGAATATACCGGTTATTTCGAAGGTTATAATTTGATTTACATATGCGGTGAGGCTTTCTGGACTTACGCATGCAACGAAAAAGTTACGCCTACACTTTACAAGATGTCCAATAACGGCATCGTTTTGGACAATTATTACAATTCGTTCTTAAATACCACCACCAACGGTGAATTTGCATTCGCCACATCTTTATGGCCCGATGTATCAAGATGGGCAATGTCCGGAACGGATGTGGGAAGTTTCCCCCAGTCAGCCGGCAAATTCATGCCCTACGGTGTCGGTGATTTCTTCGCAAACGATTCCGTACAGACTTAC
This sequence comes from Lachnospiraceae bacterium, assembly GCA_017613435.1. Classification (GTDB taxonomy): domain Bacteria; phylum Bacillota; class Clostridia; order Lachnospirales; family Lachnospiraceae; genus UBA3766. The sequence goes on from JAGADU010000132.1 coordinate 4,006, forward strand.
GGATACCATAATTATTACGGTACTTATTACAGAAGATATCTTTCCTGGCCCAATATCGGATTTGAAAACTGCAAATTCATGGGCGATATGAAGTTCACATCCAACTGGCCTTCAAGCGATTTGGAAATGATGCAGCAAAGCGTGGACGATTATATAGGAAACGACAGATTCTTCGCTTATTATATGACCTTTTCCGGTCACGGTCCTTATTCGGGATCGAATTACATGTCAAGAAAGAACATAAACGAAGTCAGGGAACTCCTCGGCGAGGATGCGGATAAATACAATGCCGAAGCGCTCAACTATCTCGCATGCAATCTCGAACTCGAAAAAGCAATGACATATCTTCTCGAGAGACTCGAAGAAGAAGGAAAGCTCGACAATACCGTTATCGTTCTTACCGGCGATCACTATCCTTACTATCTCTCCGAAGCCGGAAGAACAAGTCTCTGCCAGCAGGAAATAAGCGAACTTGAACAGTATCATTCCACATGCACCATTTACAATGCCGGAATGAGCGAACCCATTCACAACGACGAATATTGCTGCAATGTGGATATCGTTCCCACGATACTTAATCTTTTCAATATACCTTACGATTCAAGACTTTTAATGGGAACGGATGTATTTTCCAAAGACAGCATGCATACGGCCATGCTTTACAACAAAAGTTTCATAAACAACAAAGTGGCTTACAATTCATCAACGCAAAAAGCGGAATGGAAAATAGATACTTCCGTTTACTGCGACGAAGCACTTGACGCTTATCTCGAAAATTATCTTGCAATGAACGATTCCAATTACCTTGCAAGCATAAATATGATGAAATACAATTTCTATTTCACCATATGGAAACAGTCCGGTCTTCTTACGGAAGAAGAAATAGCCGCAGAAAACGCAAGAGCAGCCAAGGCGATGGAAACAAACGCCGAGCAAAATGCAATCGAAGCGGAAGCCGAAAGACTCAGAAAAGAGGCAGAGGAAGCCGCTGCAGCCGAAGCAGCCGCACAGGCGGAGGGTCAGGAGCAGAACAATTAAACAAAATACTTACAATTCATAATTTTCTTCAAATATAATAATAAAACAAATCCCCGTATCATCATGATACGGGGATTTGTTTTATATAGTGATTTTCAGATCCTTGCCCCGGGTGATAATTCACCCGGGACTAATAATCTTACGATTATTTATAGAGTTCAACAAGCTTGAGCAAGTGCTGATATCTCTCGTTTGCAACCTTCTCGGATTCTGCAAAGAGTCTCTCTGCTCTTTCAGGGAAAGGCTTAACAAGACGTGTATATCTGGACTCGTTGTTAAGGAATTCCTGATATGTTCCGTCGCCTTCCTTGGATGTAAGAGTGAAAGGATTCTTTCCTTCTGCCTTAAGTGCGGGGTTGAAGGAGAAGAGGTTCCAGTAACCTGCCTTAACGGCTTTCTTCATTTCATCCTGGCAGTGGTTCATACCGCCCTTAGCGATACCGTGAAGTTCACAAGGAGCGTAACCGATGATGAGTGAAGGTCCGTTGTATGCTTCAGCTTCTGCGATAGCCTTAACTGCCTGAGCAGGGTTAGCACCGAGAGCGATCTGAGCAACATATACGTAACCGTAGCTCATAGCGATTTCTGCAAGGCTCTTCTTGGAGATTTCCTTACCTGCTGCAGCGAACTGACAAACTTCACCGATGTTGGAAGCCTTGGATGCCTGTCCACCTGTGTTGGAGTACATTTCAGTATCGAATACGAATACGTTAACGTTCTCACCGGAAGCAAGTACATGGTCTAAGCCGCCGAATCCGATATCATATGCCCATCCGTCACCACCGAAGATCCATACGGACTTCTTAGGAAGGTAATCTTTCTTAGCGAGTACTTCTTTAGCTGTATCACATCCTGCTGCTGCAGCTTTTTCAAGCTCTGCAACAAGTGCTGCTGCGTAATCGGAGTTGCATGTTGTGCAATCCTTTGTTTCGATGAACTTCTCAGCTGCTGCCTTGAATTCTGCGCTTGCCTTATCGGACTTCATCATTTCTTCGATCTTAGCGATAGCCTGGTTTCTGAGAACCTTCTGTCCTAAGTACATACCGAAGCCGTGTTCAGCGTTATCTTCGAATAAGGAGTTGGACCATGCGGGACCCTTCTTGGAATCCTTGTTAACTGTATAAGGTGATGTAGCTGCGGGACCACCCCAGATGGATGAACATCCTGTAGCGTTTGAAATATACATATGCTCACCGAAGA
>JAGADU010000133.1 GCA_017613435.1 Lachnospiraceae bacterium
CTGCGCATCATTTTCCCTCCGATGATTAAAAGATTACGATTCCCTGTTTGAATCCGAAAGAACGATTGAATATAATTCTTCGGAATCCTTTGTTATTACGTTTCTTTCCTCAAGATGTGCCAGCGCATCTTTGTACACATATATGTTAGCCGTTCTCGGGATTCTGTGCAAGATATCGGAACCCTTCAGGCTTTTTTTGTAAATCATTTTAAGGATTGCCTTCTCTTCAAATGTAAGTTCCATGTCCTCCGGAATATCCGCGATACGGTAAAAATCAGGGTTCTTTTCGGCTTCCTCTTCTTCCTTTTCGCCTATCCTGTGCTCAACCTCTTTATAATTTCCCGCGGCGTTTATTGTGTTTTTTTCGCCCTTGTATCCGCTCTCGTCTTTTGTTCTTTCTTTATCATTATCCGAATCGGATGAGCCGCCCGTAACCGCATACAAAATATCTGTTACGAGTTCCGTAAAATCCTTAAAAACCAATTTAAATAACACGGCGGATACCAGAAAAGCTATAAGAAAAGCCATGGTTATGTATATAAAATTTCCTCCGGCGGCGGAATATGTAATTCCCGATACAACCACTGCCACTGCCAGGGACATCAATCCGATTACAAAATATGTAACGTTTTCTCTCATTTTACCCTCCGATTCCTTTCGCGTTTTTTCTATATTCCCTGTTTTCTCCGATACAGTCTGCTGGGTCTGTGTTTTTCTCCCGAAGTCGCAAATTCGGTCTCTTCTATCAGGGGTGCTATTTTCTTTCTGAAATTTGCTTTGTAAAGGCTCTTTCCAAGCAGGATTTCATATACTTTCTGGAGGTTAGGAAGAGTGAATTCCTCTCCGACAAGGTGAAAAGCGATGGTGGTGTATTCCACTTTGTTGGCAAGTCGGTTTCTTCCGTATTCGATTATTTTTTTGTGATCGAACGCCACTTCGGTGTCGGATTCGAGAAGTGTACAAACATCCACGAGTCTCGCGCTTACGGTTCTTTTGCCGGCATGAAAATTAAGCTTTTCTATGGGAACGAGTGCCATGTATGCCACGGAAATGATTCTCATTCTCGGGTCTCTTCTGACATCTCCGAAAGAATAAAGCTGTTCAAAATAAATATCCTCGAGACCCGCTTCCTCGCTGATGCCTCTTTTGGCGGCGTCGTCGAGAGTCTCATCTATGCCGACAAAGACCCCCGGCAAAGCAAGCATGTTTGCAAAGGGGTCCTCGCCTCTTTCAACCATCAGTATCTTCAGTGCGTCGTTTTCGATTGTAAAAACGAGCAAATCCACGGCTACCGAAAGTTTTTCGTATAATGATGAATCGTAACTGTCCATTGTCTTTTCTTTCCGTTTTGCTTTAAACAACGAGTCTTCCGACCCTTTGGGCAACGCCGATTTTAATCTCCATTCCGGCGTTGAATTCGAGTGCATCGTCAAGAATTCCGTCCGAAAAGATTACTCCGCTTTCCGCCATGTCCGAAATCAAAGTAAGCTTTTGGTTCTCCGCAATCTGTCCGTACACAAGTTCGGCCTGGGTAAAACGGCTCGGATAAGGCTCTCTGACCTGGAATGTCAGTTCCCTGCAGTCCCACCCTTTTTCAATCTCGGGTACGACTCCCATATGGAAGGCTTTGGCCATTCCGCGAAACTCCGCCATAATCGACTTGTGCCAGCCGGTCATTCCGAGGCCCGTCGAAATGATGATTCCCGACGAGGACTGATTCTCAACGATATCATTATAACATATATGATAGCGTGCCGACGTATGATTTTCCACTCCCACAAAAAAATCATTGACCGCATACAGCACCTGACCGTCCTTTGTCTCGGCTTTTCCCATCGTAATGTTCTTTTCGTTGAAATTCTCGCCCAAAACCCTCGGAATGACTGCCGCCATATCACCCGCTTCGAACATCAAAAGGTTGCCTTCCCATCTTTTTGTGTCGGGATTGACACCTATAAGCGGCTGTCCGTCCAGATACTTTAAAACATTTGCCACCAGTCCGTCACGGCCGATTGCAATGACAACATCCTTTTCGCCGAAAATCATATTGGGTATGTAATCCCTGTCGATTTCCTGCACTCTGGCGTATGTCTTTGCAATGACCGTAACCGTTTCGAGCGCTTCGTAATATTTTCTGTGTTCGTCCTCGTAATCCCGAAAATCGGCTCCGAGGTGTTCCACATAAAATTTCGCCTGCTCCACGGTATTGTACCTGCGCTTGAGTTCCTCAAGGCGGGTTTTTGTCTTTATTATGATGATTTTATTCATTCCTCTGTCCATAATTACCGTCCTTTAGGCTTTTGCCTGCGCTCCTCAAATCTTAATTTTGGTTTGTCTTTCCGATTATTGTTTCCAAAAGATCCGGAGTCATGTTAAGAGTACCGATCTTACCCGCGTTTTCTCCGAGTTCCATAAATGCTTTGGCCATAAGTGCCTTGGGGTCCATGTTTGCGAGTGCGCAGGCTTCGATTAATGCCACATTGACATTCTCGTAAGCTTTCATCATGGCTGCTACGGCATAGGCCTGTTCCTCGGCGCGTTTCTTTTCGTTCTCGACTTCGAGATCCACGAATTCCTTGTTGCGGTTTTCGAGTTTGATCTTTTCCTCGATTTCCCTTTGCTGCATTTTAATCTTCCGGTCTTTCTCTTTTTCTTCGAGAGCCAGTTCGCTTTCAAGCGCTTTGCCCTTTATTTCCTGTTCTCTCTCCTGGCGCTCGAGTTCCATTTCAAGTTCCGTCTCAAGGAGTCTCTTCTTTATTTCCTGCTCTTTTTCCTTCTTCTCCTTCTCTTTCTCCGCAACTTTAATTTCCGTATTCAGTTCGTTTTCCTTAATAAGTCTCTCCTGCTCGATGGCTGCGTTTCTTCTTAAATAAATGGCATCGTCCTGCTCTTTTAAAATCTGCTCTCTGGCCGCGGCTTCCAAAGCTTTTCTTGTATCGGGCTTTGCCACTATTCCGAGAATATTTATCGCCAGGATTCTGACTCCGAGGCTTTCGACCGTCTCGTCGTTCTTTAAGCCCTCCGCGATCAAATCTTCCATTCGGTCAGCGTTTTTAATGATGTTTCTTACATCCATCTTGCCTGTTTCTCTTATTACGACGGCTCTGATTACATTGTTGATTCTTTTGCAGAAAAGCTCCATGGCCCGGTTCTTTTTGTCCTCGTAATTTCTGCCGTATGTGAAATCCGCCATTCTGTAGGCCCTGTCAAAATTGTCGATCATATATGTAATTGCGCCCTGTACGCATACCGTCTGGTAATCCGCCGTTACCAGTTCGTCGAATGCGAATGTTCCGTCAAACGCGGTAATCGGAGCAACCATTATATCAGTGTGAATATCGTTGTAAAAAACCGTGAGTCCCTGTCCGCTCTTTACCGTTTTCCCCTTTCTTACTACCGCTACATATTCGGTCGGCTTGAATTTTTTTAATTTAAGTCCCATAATGTACTCCTTTCCGATGTCTGACATCTTTTAATTTTCTTGTTAGTAGCACTTGACTACTTTCTGGTTTTATGTTAGTATGATTTTGCTACTTAGTCAATACCTTTTTTGAATTTTTTCGAAAATTTTTTAAAAAGGCTGATTCGGAGAGGATAAAGAAAAGAGATATATTGATTCTTTCAACTATTTTGATATGATAAAATTGTTGGAGAATATGCTTTTATCTTATATAAAGAAAAGGTTGAATTTGATGAAAAACAAAATTATTAAATCTTTGATCCTTCTGATACCGATTGTTCTGATTTTCTTTGCGATGACCAGGGAAAACGATCCTCTTTACGCGCCGGACTCCTTTCTGACGGACC
>JAGADU010000134.1 GCA_017613435.1 Lachnospiraceae bacterium
AGCGGCGAGACATATAACAAGAAAGAACTTCAGAGCATCATGAGATCTGACTTTATGACAGCTCTTCAGCCCGCTCTCGGTGCACTTTCCGATTACGGTGTAGGTATCAGATATTCGGCTATTACCACAAAGACAAATATCCTTGTTGAAAAGCTCAATGAAAACCTTTCCGATAAATGGGGCAAACTTCGTGGTATGGAAGTTCTTGACGTAACATTTAATACATTAAAGGCTACGGAAGAAGACGAAGCAAGAATCAAACAGTTCCAGGATACTGCAGTTTTCACAAACGTAAACATGGCAGCAGCTCGTATGACAACCGCTACTGCAAACGCTATGGAAGCAGCAGCTTCAAACGAATCCACAGGCCCTGTGATGGCATTTGCGGGACTTAACATGGCTCAGCAGGCAGGCGGCGGAATGAACGCAGCAAACCTCTATGCTATGGGCCAGCAGCAGGCAGCACCTGCGGCACCTGCAGCAGCACCCATCCTCGGATGGAAGTGTTCATGCGGTAAAGACGGAAATACCGGCAAGTACTGCGCAGAATGCGGTGCCAAGAAACCCGATGATGCAGGATGGACATGTTCATGCGGTACGGTTAACCAGGGCAAGTTCTGTTCCAACTGCGGAGCAAGGAAACCCGACGGCGCACCTTTGTACAAATGTGACAAGTGCGGATGGGAACCCGAAGATCCCATGAATCCTCCTAAATTCTGTCCCGAATGCGGAGACATCTTCGACGAGAACGATATTCAAAAATAATTTTGACGAATATCAATCATAAAAAATATGAATGCCGGGTTCGAAAGGACCCGGCATTAAAATAAGAAAAGGAGGCAATTAAATGTCCAATTATCAAAATATGTTTGAAGCAATAGCAGTATCATCGGTTTTAATGATATATGTTGTTATCATCGGTGCGGCTTTGTTTATTTCGCTTGCAATAACGGTTTTTTTGGTAATCGTTAACTGGAAAATACTGCAAAAGGCCGGCGTGGAAGGATGGAAGGCTTTGATTCCGTTTTATGGTTTTTACTGCATGGCGGATATATCTGTTACCCAACCGACATCTTTGATTTGCTTTTTGGCATATACCATAGGATTGCTGTTGGTATGCATTCCCTATGTCGGACCGGTTTTGTTTTCGATGATCGGCAATGCGGCATACGGAGTAGTGAATTATTCGCTTGCAAAATCTTTCGGAAGGGATATTGGAATATGCATACTCGCAATATTCTTCCCGATTATCATAAGACCTATGATTGCGTTCTCAAATGATGTTGAGTATACGGGAGATAAAGTGAAGATTTTTTAAAAAAGAATTACGAAAAAAAGTGCCAAAGCATATAACTTTGGCACTTTTTTATTGTTGTTTCGCCAATGATTGCTGTTTCGCCGATTAAATCAGCGCTGTCGAAAAATATCTTTCGGCTCTGTCGGGAAGGACTGTGGCTATGACTTTGTCCTTGCCGTATTTTTCGGCCATCTGCATTGCGGTCCAAACGTTTGCTCCTGCGCTTGTTCCGACCAAAAGACCCTGAACATGGGCAAGACTTCTGGCCGTATTTATGGCATCGTCGTCCGTAACCGTAACGATATCCGTGATAATTGAAGTATCGAGAATGTCGGGAATGAATCCGTCACCGATTCCCTGAATCTGATGAAGACCGGGTTCGTCGCCGAGCAAAGCGGATACGTTTTTGGGCTCGACTGCCACGATTCTTGTATCGGGGTTCTTTTCGAGAAGATATTTTGCAACGCCCTGAAGCGTTCCGCCCGAGCCGATACCGGATACGTATATGTCGATTTTCTGACCGAGCTGTTCACAGAGTTCTACAGCGGTTGTTCTGTAATGAATATCGGGATTTGCGGGATTCTGAAACTGCTGGGGAACGAAATATTCGTCCGATGAAGAAGCGATTCTCATTGCTTCTTCCACAGCGCCGTCCACGCTTTTTTCGGGAGGTGTCAGTACGAGTTTTGCACCGAGGGCTTTGATGATTTTCTTTCTTTCCTCGGACATGTTTTCGGGCATTACGATGATGACATTGTAGCCTTTTCTGACGCCGCAGAGAGCAAGACCGATACCCGTGTTGCCGCTTGTGGGTTCAACGATGGTCATGCCGGGTTTCAATTTGCCGTCTTTCTCGGCCGCTTCAATCATGTTCTTGGCGATTCTGTCTTTAATCGATCCGCCCGGATTGAGAAATTCCGCCTTTGCGAATATATTGTATCCGGTGCTTTCTTTTAAGGAAAGCAGGGGAGTGTTTCCGATTAAATCAATAATGTTTGAATAGTACATGGAATTAATCCTTTCGATAATTTTTATTAAGTCCAATAAACATTATAACGAAAAAATGCATAAATTCAAGAAAAGCGGTTTTTTTGTCCACAAAACGCCCTTTTTTCAAGGGCTTCGGCGCCTATTATTGCCTTGAAAAAAGGGGTGTCTGTATAGTATAATATCCATTGGGTCTGCATGTTTGGTAGACGTGCATTCCCTGACATTTTTTATTTAAGGAGATTACAGTATGAAATTTGGTTATTTCGATGACGCTAATAAAGAATACGTTATCACTACTCCCAAGACTCCGTATCCCTGGATTAATTACCTTGGAACACAAGGATTCTTTTCTTTAATCTCAAATACAGCCGGAGGTTATTCTTTCTACAAAGATGCCCGTTTAAGAAGAATTACCCGTTATCGTTACAATAATGTTCCCATAGACATGGGCGGACGTTATTTTTACATCAATGACAACGGTACGGTATGGAACCCCGGATGGTCACCCGTAAAAACGGAACTTGACAAATACGAGTGCCGCCACGGTATGGGATATACCAAGATTTCGGGCAAAAAGAACGATCTTTCGGTCAATGTGACATTCTTCGTTCCTCAGGACTATGACGGAGAAGTTCAGCAGGTTGTTCTTACAAACGAAGGCTCGGCAGACAAATCATTTGCGCTTTTCTCATTTGCTGAATGGTGTCTCTGGGATGCGCAGGATGACTCAAATAACTTCCAGCGTAATTTCTCGACAGGCCGTGTAGAGATAGACGGTTCGGTTATTTATCATAAGACTGAATACAGAGACCGTCGTAATCATTATGCATTCTATTCGGTTAATGATTCCATCGACGGATACGATACGGACAGAGATTCGTTCATCGGTCTTTACAACGGATTTAACAATCCCGAAGCGGTTCTTGCAGGCAAGGCAACGAATTCGTTTGCAGACGGCTGGGCTCCCATCGCTTCACATTACAAAAAGATTACTCTTAAACCCGGCGAATCAAAGACGCTTGTATTTGTTCTCGGTTATGTAGAAATGCCCCAGGCTGAAAAATTCGAAGCTGACGGCAAAACCATCAACAAGGTTAAAGCCAAAGCCATGATTGAAAAATACAATACGCCTGAAAAATTCGAAGCCGGAATGAAAGAACTTAAGGCTTACTGGAACAGATTGTTAAGTATTCTCAGCGTATCGACTCCCGATGAGAAAGTTGACCGTATGGTTAATATCTGGAACCAGTATCAGTGTATGGTTACATTCAACCTTTCACGTTCCGCTTCGTATTTCGAATCGGGTATCGGACGCGGTATGGGATTCAGAGATTCCAACCAGGACGTTCTCGGATTTGTTCATCAGATTCCCGACAGAGCAAAGGAACGTATCATAGACATCGCTTCGACACAGTTCCCTGACGGCGGCTGCTACCATCAGTATCAGCCTCTTACCAAGAAGGGAAATGCGGATATCGGCGGCGATTTTTCCGACGATCCTTTATGGCTCATCCTTTCCGTTTCGTCATATATCAAGGAAACGGGAGACTGGAGCATTCTTGATGAAATGGTTCCTTATGACAACGACATGTCGATTGCTCAGACAATGCTTGAACACCTTAAGGTTTCCTTCTATCACATTGTCAACAATTTGGGACCTCACGGACTTCCTCTTGCAATGCGTGCGGACTGGAACGACTGTATCAACCTTTCATGTTTCTCGGATACGCCCGGTGAATCTTTCCAGACATATACCAATCCCAAATTTGCTGCGGAAGGCGGTTATTCGAAGGTTGCGGAGTCTGTAATGGTTGCAGCGCTCTTCACGTATTCCGGACCTAACTATGTTGAGATTCTCAAGCACCTCGGAAAAGACGACGAGGCAGCAATGGCTCAGGCAGAAATCGATAAGATGAAAAAGAACATCATGGAATCCGCATGGGACGGAGACTGGTTCCTCAGAGCATATGATGCCAACGGCGAAAAGATGGGATCGAAGGAATGCGAGGAAGGCCAGATATTCATCGAGCCTCAGGGATTCGCAATCATGTCCGATGTTGGAAAAGAGCAGGGTGCAGATCTTAAGACACTCGCGGCAATTGACGAGAGACTTAATACAAAATACGGTTTGGTTCTTAACAATCCCGCATTCTCCAAGTATTACATTCAGTACGGCGAAATCTCCACATATCCCGGCGGATATAAAGAGAACGCAGGTATTTTCACACATAACAATGCATGGATTATCTGTGCGGCTGCTTATGCGGGCCAGGGCGATCAGGCATTCAAATATTATTCGGAGATTGCTCCCGCATTTACGGAAGAGACATCCGATATTCATAAGACGGAGCCCTATGTATACGGTCAGATGATCGGCGGTAAGGATGCCGGTTCGGATATCGGACAGACAGGCAAGAACTTCGGTCAGGGCAAGAACTCATGGCTTACCGGAACGGCAGCATGGAACATGGTTGCCATTTCGCAGTACATTTTGGGTATTCAGCCTGATTTCGACGGACTCAGCATTAATCCTTCCATTCCTCACGAATGGGACGGATTTACCGCAATCAGACGTTATCGCGGCGCTACATACAATATTACGGTAAAGAACCCCAACCATGTATGCAAAGGTGTTGTATCAATGGAAGTTAACGGTACTTCGGTTAACGGATGCATCGTTCCCGTGGTTGAAGGTCAGAAAGAATATAATGTAGTAGTTACAATGGGTTAATTTGAAGATTAATTCGGTTAAAAATTCCCGCACATTGTGCGGGAATTTTTTTAAAAAAACATATTGACAACATTTACTCTGATTATTATAATAAAAAGGTTTATATCTAAACCGGAAGTAAAGGAAAAGCAATAGTTATGCTTGGTAAAATTGAACTTATGGCACCGTGCCATTTCGGTATGGAAGCCGTGTTAAAAAAAGAAATATTCGATCTCGGATACAATGTTACAAAAGTAACCGACGGAAGGGTTTATTTCGAAGGAGACGAAGAAGCGATTTGTTACTCGAACATATTCCTTCGTACAGCCGAGAGAGTTTTGATAAACGTCGGAGAGTACAAAGCCGAAACATTCGAAGAACTGTTTCAGGGAACCAAAGCGATTGAGTGGGAAAAGTACATAACGGAAGATGCCAAATTCAATGTAGTGAAAGCGGCAAGCGTCAAAAGCAAACTCTTCAGTCCCACGGATATCCAAAGAATCATGAAAAAGGCCATGGTTGACAGGCTGGGTTCCTATTATCACAGAACCCATTTCGATGAAACGGGAATCGAATTCGCAATTCGCGTAATGATAAACAAAGATATCGTAAGTGTCGGAATAGACACGACCGGTACGAGCTTACACAAGAGAGGCTACAGACTTCTCACAGCCAAGGCTCCGATAGCCGAAAACCTTGCGGCGGCGATAATAATGCTTTCTCCCTGGAGAGAAGACAGAATACTCATAGATCCGTTTTGCGGATCCGGAACATTTCCGATAGAAGCCGCATTGATCGGCGCCAACATTGCACCCGGAATAAACAGAAAATTCTCGGCTATGGAATGGAAACATCTTATCGATGCAAAGATGTGGGCGGATTGCAAAAAGGATGCGACAGACAGAATAATAATTCCCGAAAAGATGGATATACAGGGTTACGACATCAGTCCCGAGATGGTTGAGATAGCCAGGGAGAACGCGAGAAAGGCGGGAGTCGACAAATATATTCATTTTCAGGTGAGGGATGTAAAGGATTTAAGTCATCACAAAAAGTACGGTTTTATTATTACAAATCCTCCTTACGGCGAGAGACTTATGGATAAGGAAAGTGTCGAGGAGGTTTACATAACGCTAGGAAATAAACTCAGGGAACTTGATTCCTGGTCCATGTATATGATAACTTCATACCCGGATGCGGAGGCATCAATCGGAAAAAAAGCTGATAAAAACCGTAAAATTTACAACGGAATGATGAAAACTTACCTATATCAGTTCATGGGACCGAAACCTGCAAAGAAACAGGAAGGAAAAAAGCAAAATGAGTGTTAAAGTAATCGTAGCTACTAAAAATCAAGGGAAAATTCGAGAAATTAAATCTATATTTAACTTTGAAAATTGGGAAATTTTAACCATGAAAGAGGAAGGTTTGGATCCGGACATCGTTGAAGACGGAAAAACCTTCGAAGAAAATTCTCTGATAAAAGCAAGAAGGGTCAGAGAAGAATATTTAAAGAAAAAGCCTCAAGATTATGTAAACTACGAAAAGGTTTACATCTTTGCAGATGATTCAGGACTCGAAGTAGACGCGCTAAACAAAGAGCCCGGTGTGATGTCTGCAAGGTACTTGGGTGAAGATACATCGTATCACATTAAGAATCAGGCAATAATCGACAGGCTTAAAGGGGTAGAAGATAAATTCAGAACCGCCAGATTCGTGTGTGCGATAGCGGCAATCGACACGGAAGGGACCGAAACGGTTGTCAGAGATACGTTGGAAGGCATCATAGGTTATAAGGAAGCGGGTGTTAACGGCTTCGGTTACGATCCGATATTCGTGCTTCCGGACTATGGATGCACTTCCGGCGAACTCTCGATGGAGGAGAAAAACAAAATCTCCCATCGCGGCAAAGCCTTACGCAAAATGCTTAAAACGTTAACAGAGTAGTCAATCCACATATTCGATCGGATAATATATATAAATGAGAATTCTTGTAATAAGCGATACACACAGGTATCAGGGTAATTTTTACGAATTGCTTTCGACACTCGATGATATAGATTACGTTATTCATTGCGGAGATGTCGAAGGTTTCGAAGACGAAATGGAATCGGTCTGCGAAGTGCCTTTCGTGGCCGTTGCAGGAAACAATGATTTTTGTTCCTTTCTTCCCAGAGACCGGGTTCTTGAACTGCACGGACACAGAATATTTGTCACACACGGACATTTATACAATGTTTCCAGCGGTCTTTGGAGAATCATCGATGAAGCAAAGGACAGAGAATGTGATATCGCTCTTTTCGGACATACGCATCGTCCTTCGTATTCAACAGACGGAAAACTACAAATAATGAATCCCGGCAGCATATCACTTCCCCGTCAGTCTTCGGGAAGACCGACATACGGTATTTTGGAACTTAAAGAAGACGGAAGCGCAAACTGTGAGTTGTTTGAAATGTAAACAATCGGAAAACTAATAAGGAAAGGGTTTCTATGAGCGGAAAGAAAATTGGATTAATCATCGGAATAGTTGCAGGTGCAGCTGTAATCGCGGGCGGAGTAATCGCCGCGGTAACTTTGCTCGGAAAGAAAACGGACGTTTATCGTGTTATCAAGGTTATGACTTCCGAAGGACACAGTTACGTTACAAGAGGAGAAATAACCGATCTTGAAGCATACGAGGGAATGGCTCTTCAAAGCGGAGACTCAATCCACGTTGACGGTAACAGTTCACTCATTCTTATGATGGATGAAGACAAAATCGCATACGTTGAGCAGAATACCGATTTCAATATTATTGCGGAAGGAACGGCCAAAGATTCCCGAAGCAGAATCGAGCTTGTAAAAGGTGCGCTCACATGTGAAATCCAGAATGAACTCAGCGCAGAATCAACATATATTATAAATACACCCAACTCGACGATGGCTGTAAGAGGTACATCCTTCAGAATCGAAGTATCCGATGTGGATACAATCAATGAAGTGTTAAACAGCAATGTAGGCCAGGCTTCGATGCTCTTTATGGCTCAGAACTTAAAAGAGTCGGGAATTACGGGACTTAATACCATCACACGTCTGACTGTAACTGACGGCAAAGTATCCGTTCAGCTTCATGACGAAAACGGCAATCCCGTCGGAGAAGAGATGGAACTTGAAGTTGACACCGATACGCTTATCGGCGGTAACGAATCAGACAGCTGCATTATTGACAAAATTACAGGAATTGACGTTAAGACATTCCCTTCGATAACAATTGAATTCTTCTACGATATCGAAACGGGAAGCGGTAAAATGATTATTTCCGGAGACGATCTGAAAGATTTGTCGGAAGCCAACAATGACGAAAACGCCGTACATACGGTAACGTTTATTTACGGAACTACCGTATTCGGCGAACAGGATGTCAAGCACGGACAAAATCCCGAAAAGCCGCTGTTCGCACCTGCCGAAAAAGGCGGATGGGACGTGGATTTCGGACGGCCCGTACAAAACAATATTATGGTTTACTGGTTGGAATAATGAATGAAAAAATGTGGAAGAACAGTCATGAAAATGACTATTCTTCCATATCGCTGATAACACGGTTTCTGCCGTGTTCTTTGGCATAATAGAGTTTGGCGTCGACGCCTTCAACGTTTTCTTCAGTGGTTAAACCGGGATTGATTTCGCTAACACCGAAGCTCATTGTAATCTTAATGTCTGTGCCTTCGAATGTAATAACATCCGCTTCGATAGCTTTTCTTAATTCTTCCGCAAATTCAGTTGCTTCTTCTTTTCCGCGATGCGAAAGCAAAAGAATAAATTCCTCGCCGCCCCATCTGAAAGCGCCGTCGTCGATACCGATTGAATTGGCAAGCGTGGAAGCAACATGTTTCAAAACATCGTCGCCCGCGTTGTGACCGTAAGTATCGTTGACACGTTTGAAATGGTCGATATCGCACATGATGATGCTGGTCGTATCGACATTTTTATTTGTGGCGATTCTTCTTTCGTAATATGCGTGAAGACCGCGGCGGTTGCGAAGTCCGGTAAGAGGATCTTCCATGGCTTCGTTGTGAAGAACATATGATTCGAGGCTTCTTCCGCAGAATGCGGTAGCAAGAGAAAGTCTCTTTACATCTTCTTCCGTAAAGATGCCCTCCGTGCCGTCGGTATTGATTTTATTCACTGCCTGATATGCTCCGATAACCACACCTTCGGAATTGGTAACGGGCATTGTCAGAATGGATTTGGTGGTATATCCCGAATTCTTGTCCACATTGGGATTGAATCTTGAATCCTCGTAAGGATTGTTTATAATAAGGATTTCGTTTTGCATCATGGATGCGCCGACAAGACCCGTGTTCTCGGGGATGGTGATTTTATCGATTCCCAAAGCCGCAAGCGTCCATGCAACATGGTTTCTCTTATCCCAGAACCAGAAACTTGCACGATCGGAATTAACGAGAGTTTTCCCGAGATCCGTCAGAAGAAAGAGTGTTTTGGAAAGCTCTTTTTCTTCGAAAAGTTTGGACATGTAATAGAATATTTTTTCGAGTAATTCGTCGCTTGATAAATATTTTTGATGATCCATGAAATTCTCCCTTCGTTGGTGCAAAACAAATATACAAAACAATTATAACACGGCGCGAGCGTATTTGATAGTGGTTTTCATGCAAAGCGTTTTTTGATAAAATAAAGATGGTTTTGTTTCTTTAAATAATATAAACAGAAGGAATTTCTGATGAAGGAAAAGAAAAAAAACAACAATAATAAATGGCTTCTTATTCTGCAGGCGCTGCTTCTTGGCGTCATTGCATTTCTTTTCACCTACAACGATATACTTTTTCCCGTAGAAAGCCTTTACCGCGACAAGGTTTACCAGCAGTCGAGAGGTGTCAATCAGCAGATTAAAATCATTGCAATCGACGAAGAAACGATGAGTGTTTACGGACCTTTCGGAACCTGGGACAGAAGCGTATATGCGGATATTCTCGACAAACTCGGAGAGTATCCCTCGGTAGTTGCTTTCGATCTTCATTTCAGCGGCGAAATGAGCGAAGAGGGCGACAGACTGTTTTTGGAAAAAGCAAAACAAAACGGAAATGTCGTTCTTGCCTCGCATATAGATTTCGATACGGTTTTTTCGGTTGACGAAAACGGCAAAGTCGTCAGCAATCAGTTCTATGTCAAGGCAATGGAACTTCCTTTTTCGGGCAATGAAACAGAGACCGGTTTTGTTAACGTTTCTCCTGATACGGACGGAAAAGTAAGAAGAGTAATGCCCACCTTCACCAACGGTGAAACGGGCGAAACTTATACCGGTTTCGCATATAAAATCTATCAGGCATATTGTGAAAAAAAGGGTATAAAGGCAAATGCTCCGGGCGTTGATTCACAGGGAAACATGTGGGTTTATTATGCCGGAAAACCTTTCGATTACGAAGCCATTTCGATGTCGAATCTTCTTAACGGCAAAACGGACCCGAGAGTATTTACGGATTGTATAGTACTTGTCGGTCCCTATGCGAACGGTCTTCAGGACCAGTTTTCGGTACCTAACAGCCGTAATCAGATGTTCGGAGTCGAAATTAACGCCAATATAGTTCAGGCGTATTTGGACGGGGCTTTCCCCGTGCCTGTCGACCGTGTGTTCATATCGGTATTGTCGGGATTGATAGTATTTGCGCTCTTTCTTATTTTTTCAAAGCTCGGTCTTAAATGGGGAACTCCGATTTTTATCCTGCTTGAGATTGCAACCGTATTTGTCGGAATCCTCAGTTTTTCCAAGGGTGATTTGATAATTCCGGGAATTTATCTTTTGATTTTTATCTTTTTGGATTATCTTTTTGCGCTTATTTTAAAGTACATATCGGAATATCTGTCGAAGAGAAAAATGGCTTCGGCATTCAGAAAATATGTTGCTCCGCAGGTCGTTGACGGCATTATGAAGTCAGGCCACTACCAAATAACGCTCGGCGGGGAAAACAGGGACATAGCTGTACTTTTTGTCGATATCAGAGGATTCACCCCTCTTTCCGAAAGCTTAAATCCCGAGCAGGTTGTCGAGATCCTGAATGAGTATTTAAACCTTACCACCAATTCGATTTTCAAAAACGGCGGTACGCTCGACAAGTTCATCGGAGACGCGACGATGGCTGTTTTCAATGCACCTTTTGATTTGGAAGATTACGAACTTCAGGCGCTTCGTACGGCCAAAGACATCGTTGCCGGTGCCAAGGCTCTGGAGAAAAACTGCATGGAAAGATTCGGCAGAAAAGTTGCATTCGGTGTCGGTGTAAACTGCGGCGAAGCGGTCGTAGGCAACATCGGCTGCGATTTCAGAATGGACTATACAGCCATCGGAGATACCGTTAATACGGCAGCAAGACTCGAGTCGAACGCGAAGCCCGGACAGGTGCTTATCAGCGAGACTATATATGAACGTGTAAAAGATAAAGGTGTAAAAGCGGAACCCATAGGAGAAATTCCTCTTAAGGGAAAATCCAAGGGCGTATTCGTGTATCAGTTAACAGAAATTGACCAAGTAAAAGTGGGAGAAGAAGAATGAGCCGTTATTTAATCATTCCCGACAGGGACAGAATGGACGAAACGATTGAGCTCTGTCGTGAGTACAATCTGGGATTGGAACTTAATGATTTTATGTTCCCGAAGGTTTTGGACGACGAAGCAAGATGCCGTAATCTTTGCGAATTTTATAAAAACTACTCTGACTATGTTTGCACGTCGCACGGAGATTTCTTTGATGTTTTGGTATTCAGCGAAGACCCGAGGATTGCGGCTATTTCGAAGGAAAGAATCATTCAGAGCCTGAATGTTTCAAGGGCTGCGGGAGCGACGGGAGTTATTTTCCACAGCAATATAGAACCGTTTTTGAATTCGGTTGAATATAAAGAAAACTGGCTTAACAAGAACGAATCGGTTTTTCGTGAAATATGCTCAAGATTTCCGTACATGAATATTTATCTTGAAAACATGTTTGATATGAAGCCGAACGATTTGGCGGATCTCGGCGAGAGAATGAAGGATGTGGCGAATTTCGGAATTTGCTTTGATTATTCGCATGCTTTTATTTCATCCGTACCTTTGAGTACATGGGCAAAAGCGCTTTCGCCCTACATTAAGCATGTGCATATCAACGACAACGACGGTATCAACGATCTTCATCTCGCGGTCGGCGACGGAACGATTGACTGGGAAATGTTTGCCAAACTCAAAGATATGTATTTCAATGATGCCACAATCCTTATCGAGACTTCGTCAATCGAATATCAGAAGAGATCGATTGAATTTTTAAAGGGCGTTACGGATATCTGATTTGTTGACAAAACAATATTTTTTAAAAAGCATATTGATGTTTACACACGAAAAAATTGGATGTATCATAAAACGGTATGAGAAATTGGTGTCAGGAGGGGAAAACCATGGCATGGCTTTTATCTAACATTTGGACCATAATAATTTCTCTTGTTTTGATTTTGATAGTGACGTTGATATTGGTAAAGTTGATTCGAGACAAAAAGTCGGGCAAATCATCATGCGGATGCGACTGCGGATGCTGCCTGAATAAAGATACATGTCATAACTCAAAATAATATTCGGAATATCAAAAAAGTACCCGGCACAATGTGCCGGGACTTTTTCTTTTACCCTAACCAAAACCCGTTTCCGGGATTGTTAACAATTATTCGTTCCAGCCTAAATCCAAATCGGGGGAATAGGTCTGGGCGTTCATCGCATATGTGAAGCGGCGAATCTTGGAGCTTACTTCGGGATCGATTTTCTGAACGGCTTCTTTAAGAGGATATCCCGTATAGTAACCCTGAATCAGATTGACTCCGAGACCGATAACGGTACGAAGCTCGTCTTCGGTTTCGACACCTTCCGCAAGTACCGAGATGTTACTCTTGGAAGCGTAGGAAACGATGTTTTTTACAAAGTGGCGTTTCTGCGAATTTGAATTGATATCTCTTATCAGACCGTGGTCAATCTTGACGTAACGTGGATTGTATCTGATAAGGTTGTTGACATTCGAATAACCGCTGCCGTAATCGTCGAGTGCGATTTCAACATAGAGACTTAAATAATCGTTCTTTCTCTTGTTTAAATCTTCATCGTTAAATTCCGAATCCTCTGTATATTCTACCACAATTCTTCCGAGATGTCTCTTTAATCTTGCAAAAAGTTGTTCTTCGTCTTCACCGTGCAGCTGATAAGCCGGAAGACTGTTGATGAATACCTTTTTGGAGATGAAAAGATCCGGCTGTTCTTCGATGCGGTCGATGACTCCGTTAAAAGATATCTTTTCTATGTCGTAAAGCCTGTTAAGCGATGCCGCGCATTTGATTATCTCTATCGGCGTAAGCGTCATATCGATCTCGTAACGCATCAGTGCTTCGTAGCCGAATATTTCGCCGTTGTCCGCACGAACAATGGGCTGGAAAAAGAATGTAAGCAAATTTTCGTCGAGTATTTTTTCGACTTCGCGGCATTTGTTGACTTCGTCTTTGGACATTTCCGAAAGAACGAGCTCTTTTTGGATATTGAGCTTTTTGTTGTGGTTCTTTTCGTTTACGGTCTGATTGATGAGGCCTTCGAGATCCGGCATTGTCTTTAAGGGAACCATTCTCATTTCGTGATGAATCAGCGCCTTATGTTCGTTGCCGTCCAAATCGTGATAAACGATACCGCGCTTGGGTATTTCGGCGATAAAATCTTCATACCGCTTTTCGCATTCGATACCCACCATACCGATGAGAAATTCGTCATTGCTGAGTCTCGCACAGATTTCGTTGTCTTTTGTATGTCTTGAAATGAATCTCGAGAGCGACATAATCGCCATATCTCCGACGATTCTGTTGTTATCCTGATTGATTTTCGTAAGGTTGTTGATATCTATGGCTATGATTGCCAGATTTCGGTTTTTGTTGATATTGTCTTCAACCAGGGTCGTGAGATTGTCAAGGAAGCCTTCGTAATTAAAAAGTCCGGTCTGCTTGTCACGAATCTGCTCGGATTTGATCTTGTCAATTAAAGAAAAGAGGGCTTTTTGACGGAAGAAAGCCTCGATGCCCTGATTGACATTCTTCATCCATGATCTGTAATCCTCGGTGTAATAACGTATTTCTTCGCCGTAATTTAATACCGCATATCCGAACGATCTGTCTTCGAAGAAAAGAGGAGTGAAAATAAATGTGGTCGGATAATCCCTCTCCTCATAGATTTCCGGAAGCATAAGCGAAGCATTAAAAGAAACATCGAAGCTTATATCTTCTTTTTTGTCAATCTTCGGAGTGTCGTCACAGTTGATAATCATATACATTTTTTCGGTGTATCCCTCGCGGCGTGCGTTAGGACCGATGAACGAATACGGATCGCGGAATCCGTCGTTTAAGCAAATTTTAAATGATTTGAAAGGACGAATCTGATATGAATAAACCGCCAGCATTTCGAAGAATTTTTCGTAATGCGTCTGGCAGAGCAAATCTTCCGTAATGTGATTGAAATCGGAACGGTAGCTTTCTTCGGAATGGTCGGTTTCCCAACAGTCGCGGTTGATTCGTCTGTATGTTGATTTGAAATTCTTGCATCCGCAGCTTCCGCCCATGAGAATGTGGAAATCAAGCGGTATTTCTTCGATTTTTTCACCCGTTATTTTTGAATGAAGCCTTGCGAAACATGCTTTGCCGCAGGATTCTGCGGGAATTTCGGCGGACGTAATGGGAACCGGCGAAGTCTGACCTTCGAAGGTTGCGTCATATGCCGCAATTGCGATATCGTCGGGAATTTTGTATCCGAATTTTGAAAAAGTGGCTGCAAGACCGATTGCCATGTATTCGTTGGCGCACATTACGGCCTCGGGCAAATCGTCGCTTTTTTCGAGAAGTTTTCTTGCAAAATAATCACCGGTACGATACCAGTAATCGCCGTGATATATTCTGTCTTCGCGGATGGGGAGATTGTGGCCCTCCATGGCGTCTTTGTAAGCATTGAAACGCTGTACGGAATGAGGATGCCCCTCCTTGCCGCCCAAAAATGCGATGTCTTTATATTTGTGGTCCTCGATAAGGTGGTCCATAATCCTTTTAAAAGGAGTGTAATGGTCGATTAAAATGTAATCGAAATCCTCGGATTCCCTGTCGATAACGATAACGGGACCCTGAAATTCTTCTTTGATTCTTTTAATAAGTTTAAATTCAAAACCGGGGGTAAGGATTGTGTCCAAAAGAACGACGAGACCGTCGAATTGCGAGAAATTCGCGAGGGAATAAATATTGGAATCTCCGATATTGCGCAAATCCGTTTCCTGGAATTTCTGATACATGGAAAAAATGCATATATCGTAATCATGAGCGTATGCCTCTTTGGTAAAGGCGCTCATGAATCTGTTTTGCGTTTGTTCTTCCAGTTGTGCCAAAAGCACACAGATTCGTTTTCTCATTCCTTATAATCCCCCCCAGATTATATGGTATTTTCGAAAAATACCTTAATATATTTTACTACAAAATCCCAAGAATCACAATATTTTCGATAACGGTCCCAAACCCGCTCAAACAGTGCGTTTGAAGAAAAATGTTATAAAAATGACAAATTATATGGTAAAATATCTTTATAGTTATGGAGAGAGGAAATGAATATGATTGAAAATATTGATGTGTTTATCCAAAACAGCATCAGGATAAACTCCGGCATCGGTATTGTTTACGTGGATCCTTTTAAGATGGAAAAGGATTGGAATGATGCGGACTTTATTCTGATTACACACGACCATTACGACCATTTTTCGCCCAATGACATAGCCAGGGTCAAAAAAGAAGGTACCGTTTTGGTTGTTCCGGAAAAGATGCTTTCAAAGGCCCAAAAAGAATCCGGAATCGAAAACATAGAAACGGTCAAACCCGGTACGTATCATGAAATAGGAGATCTGGAACTTGAAACCATTCCCTCTTACAATGTAATGAAACCCTTTCATCCCAAGATGGCGGGATGGGTCGGATATATTTTAAAAATCGACGGCAAGAGAATTTTTATTGCGGGAGACACGGATGCTACCAAAGAGGCAAAGGAAGTTAAATGCGACATTGCTCTTGTTCCAATCGGCGGTACCTATACGATGGATGCCAAAAAAGCGGCTGAACTCGTAAACGAAATCCGCCCCGACGTTGCGATTCCGACACACTACGGCAGTATCGTGGGCAGCATGAACGATGCCAAAATATTTGCGGGTAATGTCAAGGATACAATTAAAGTCGAGATTAAAATAAAATAATTTATTTCGCAAAAAAACTCATACGAACCGAGGAGCGATTTGTATGAGTTTTTCTGAGGAATGAAAATGAAGTTGTTGTATTGATAATACAAAACTAACCTGAAATTAACCTGAAAACACATAAAATTCACAAAATTGACCAAAAGACAAAAGGAAGTAAAAATGGAAACCCGGTATTACGAAGTTGTAAGCATTGACGGAGATTATGCCAATCTTCGAAGAAGCGATATCGAATCGAACGAATTAAAACTTGTGGCAAGAGCGCTGCTTCCGCTTGAAATCGAAGAGGGAAGCAGGCTTAAGTATGAAATGCTGCAGTATAAAATCACGGAATAAGGA
>JAGADU010000135.1 GCA_017613435.1 Lachnospiraceae bacterium
CCATTCCGGCACAGAACGGAAATCCGTGATACTTTTCAAGTCTGTCTTCATCAAATCCTATACTGGCATAATTGATGATTCTGGGAAAAGTCGCCTCATAATCTTTATAAAATCTGGAATCTTTAAAAATGCAATCCTTCGGAAGAAGATTGTTTTTTGCCATTTCTCTCAGTTTTTCATAATCCTTTCTGGGCATCCATATATCCATGTCGTCATCCCAGGGGATAAAACCTTTATGTCTTACGGCGCCTATCAGGGTTCCGTAAGCGATAAAATATTTTAAATCATTTTCCCTGAATAATTTATCCAAAATATCAAGTACTTCAAGCTGTGCAGCCCAGGCTCTTTTCATCATTGAAGAGACAAAAAAACCTTCCCTGACTTCATTTTTAAAAAAACTCTGTTCAAACTGCATTTTGTGATCCCCTTTCATTTAAGCAAAATTTAAATATATTCAAAACCCTAAAAAAGGGAACCAAAACGGTTCCCTTCTTTGACTTGATATCTCGGATTGCCGAATTATCCAAGTAATGATAATACGTTCTGATTAGCCTGGTTAGACTGAGCCAACATAGCTGTTCCTGCCTGAGCAAGGATGTTGTTGTTCGAGTACTTAACCATTTCAGTAGCCATATCGGTATCACGAATCTGGCTTTCAGCTGCCTGAGTATTTTCAACAACGTTGTTAAGGTTGTTAACTGTATGCTCAAGACGGTTCTGAATAGCACCAAGGTCAGATCTTAATTCAGATACAAAGTTAATAGCTGTACTTACAGAACCCAATGCTGCTACTGCACCGGATACTAAATCAAGTGAATCTACACCGATATCTGCAGCTGCGATACTGTCAATACTGATTGTGATTACGTCATTGGATGTAAATCCAACCTGTAATCCCTTGCCCGTAAACGAGCCGTCAAGTAAGAACTGATCGTTAAATGTAACTGTGCTGGAGATTCTGTCGATTTCTTCTGCAAGAGCATCAACTTCAGACTGAAGATATCCTCTGTCAGCTGTAGCGTTTGTTCCGTTTGCTGCCTGCATTGAAAGCTCGCTCATTCTCTGAAGCATATCGTGAACTTCTGCCAAAGCGCCTTCTGCTGTCTGTACGCAGGAAATACCATCCTGTGCATTTGCAACAGCCTTTGTAAGGCCACGAACCTGTTTTCTCATCTTTTCGGAGATAGCCAAACCTGCTGCATCATCTGCTGCACGGTTGATCTTATAACCTGAAGATAATTTTTCAGTCGACTTTGACTGCTGACTACTTGTTACGCCCAACATTCTGTTGGAATTCATTGCTCTTAAATTGTGCTGTACTACCATATTTTTTTCCTCCTTGAATTTCCGGTGGCTTCCTTGCCACTCTGTTTTCCGCAATCAATCTTCCGGCCGTACGCTCCATCCGATTAATTACTTAAGTTAACAGTAACTTTATTACTTGTAAATACTATATCGGAAATCTTTTGGTAAAATTAACCCCAAAATTAAAATTTTTTTCAAAATTTTTTAGCAGTTTTTGTCCATCAATTGCGGATCTATGGTGTTAATTTTATTCATTTTATTGTAATAATCCGCTGCCGCCTTTTGACCGAGTTTTGATTGCTTTATTTCTTTTCTTGCGTTGGAAAAAGCTGTTTCGATGATCGTTTTGTTTCTGTATTCTATGGCCTGCAGATCGGCACTCTTCTCAGTCACGGATTTAACAAGGGTTTTTATTTCCGTTATTATGTCTTTATATTTATCCTTGTTTTCTTCAAGGCCTTCTTTGATTCTCTCGTAAAGCGTTTCGAAACCGTCATCTAGTTTCATTATTTCGTCAATCAGTACGCCCTTCTCGTCCACAATTTGCGTAAACTTGTCCCAATCAACCTGATCTGCCTTGACTATTATTGCCTGGTTTTCGCTTTTTGAAATCAATTCAGAAAGAATGCTCTCTTTTTTTATAAGACTGTCTTTTAATACATTTAAATAATTATCCATATCGACTCCTATCTATAGAATAATCAGATTCTTTTTATCTCAAAAAGGAGAAGCTTACACTTCTCCTCTTTTATTCTTATTCATTACTTCAACCCAGGTATCGCGCATTGTTCTCAAATGACCCACAACCTCTTCCATTATTTCCGGATCTTTTGCCATGTTAGCCTGAAGAAGTCTTTGAAGAAGGTATACATATACGTTATCAAAATCCTGAGCAACCGGATAATCCCAGTTAAGAGTGCATCGGAATTCTTCGATTATTTTTTGAACTTTTACTATGTTGATATGGGCTTTTTCGATATCCTTCTTTTCCTGTCGCATTGCCGCTATTGCAATGTTTCCGAATTTTATAGCGCCTTCATACAGCATTAGTGTCAGTTCTGCAGGAGATGCCGTAAGTATCTTGCTCTTCTGATACTGATCATATGGATTGTTCATCTAGTATGTTCCTCCGGATAATAAAATTCGGAATCACCGCTCTTTCGTTGATTTATTCTTCATACCTAAACGAAACCAACGGTGATTCCGCTTGAATTACATATTAAATAATGCAGAAATGGATGACGAAGAATCATTCAGCTTGGAAAGCATCGATTCCATCTGTCCGAATTTCTTGTAATATCTGTCTTCCGCCTCAGTAAGCTTAGCTTCCAAATCAGCTATCTTCTTTGTATAACTGTTGTATTCGGTCTGCATCTTCTTGTCGTTATAAACCTTGTAAACCGAACTGTATTCGGTAGAAGCCATCTTTTTATCCATAGCCTGATAAAGCTTATTGGATAATTCCGAGAAGAATTTTCCTACCAATTCCGGATTTTCAGCTATAAGAGCATTCAACTTATCTGTTTTTCCTGCGGAAACTTCATCGTCTTTATCTCCGTCAATATGATAAGCATATCTCTCGTTAGCATCGGCCGTGAGATAACTTTGTTTGTCAATTCCGAAATCGGCAAGTGTATATTTCTTTCCGTCGATTTCAATCTGTGAAGACATCGCATCTCTCATCACCGACATAATTGCATTTAAGCTTTCGTCTTTTCTGAGAAGAGAATCTTTTATCTTGCCTTCCCATTCTTCAACTTCCTTCTCGGACATAACATCCTTCATTTCATCGGTGAGCATGCTGTATTTGCTGGACGATTCGGCATTATAAGCTTTTGCCATCGCATTGATTGTTTCGTTATAGTCTTTGAAGAAATTCTTAATGGTGTCATATATACCCGAAGTATCCGTCGTTGTTTTAAGAGTAATATTCTCATCTGTTACTTCGTTAACAGTATATGTCGAACCGTTAATCTTAAAAGTATTGGAAGATGATTTAAATGTTGCTCCGTTTAATTCGAGTTCCGCATCAGATCCGTAAATTCTGTTGGATCCGGCTTTGGCGGTAAGACCCAATTTGTTTAATGCTTCTGTTCCGTCCGTAAATTTGAAATCTTTATCAGCTCCGGTTTCTTTTGCGCTTATAAACAATCTCTTGTTTGCAACATCAAAATTCGCGTTAACGCCGGCATTCCTTAATTCGGTAGTGAAACCGTACATGGTCATATCTTCGGTTACTTCTATCTCTTTGGCTTCGCCTGCTACAGTCAGGGATATTTTCGATCCTGCTGTTATTCCGAGTTCGGTTAATTTCGTATCTTGAGTAACCTTTCCGCCATCGGTTGTCTTAAGTTCCGCACCGGTGATATATCCCGCCTTGGCTACGGCTTTAACCTTTGCGGTCATTGTTCCTTCCGCTGCGTTTCCTCCGGCAACTACGCTAAGAGCAGAACTTGAAGACGTAGTAACCTTCTTGTTGTACGAATCCGAAAATCTCATTGCGGACAATTTGCCGGAATATAAACCGTAAATTTTAGAGTTCATACTCTTCCAAGCATCCTGCGTCCAGCTTAATTTCTTCTGTTCGCCCTTTGCCTTATCCACTTTTGTTTTATGATTACTGGTGAGCGCAGTGATGAGCGCTTCCGTATCCATTCCGGAAACCATTCCGGACATTCTTATTTTATTGGATGCCATATGATTTCCTCCTTATCTTCTTTCATCTACCAAAATGCCCGCGAGTTCCCAAGCCTTGGCAATCATGTCAAGAGTCTTCTCGGGCGGCAATTCTCTGATTACTTTTTTGGATTCTCTGTCGATAACCTTAATCGTTACACGATGAGTACCTTCATGGATACCGAACTGGAGCTCGGAATTCTGGTTGGTGATCATCTTCTTGTTAATGTCATCGACTGCTTTGCGGAGCTGCTCATTCGTAGCCATTGCCTGTTGCATTTGCTCATTGGTGAGCTCCTGCTGCATGCCTTCGCTTTGCTTTTCTCCCGCACTTTCAACGCCCTTGGTTGTAGCATCAACCATGGGTTGAGAATCAATCTTTGTTCCTTCCGTGGTTGTTTCAACCGGCTGAGTGGGCTGTACCTGTGCTTTGTAAGGTTCTGCCTGAAGTACAGTTACGCTTCCTAACGGTTCGATCATAATTATCACCTCCGTGTGATTATATCTCGCATTTTATCGTAATGCATTATCTATGTTACCTCATCCCTCCGTAAAAAAGGTCGCAAAAAGAGGGAAATATAGTTTTCCTATTTGTTATATCGGAAATATTAATGATAACTTTACCGTAAATTTGTTTTTTTTGCAAAAAAAATTCCCGGAAGGCTTTTGACCTTCCGGGATATCTTAAATGTTGTACAGCACACAACATTTACAATAGGCTTTTCAGGGATTCGATTCCGCCTGCATTTGTGGCTTCCTGGTTTGATTCCTGAATCTGTACGTATACTTCTTTTCTGTATACAGGCACTTCTTTTGGTGCATTGATGCCTATTTTTACCTGTTCGCCTTTTACTTCCAGAACGGTAATTTCAATGTTGTTGTTAATAACGATTGCTTCGTTTTTCTTTCTGCTTAACGCTAACATATCATTCACCCTCTTTCTTCTGCTGTAAAAGTTCGTAAATAGGGAACTTTACTTCGTAATCTTCAACTATAATCTGACAAGCTTTCCTTGTGATTGTATTGATTACGAAGGGTGCTTTTAAGTTGATTGTCATCTTGGTCAGATCGTGAGGTACCGTAATTGTAACAAGAACCAAAAGATCGCTTTCGCCGAATTCGCCGAGTCTCTTTAAGAGATCTTCTTCAACCTGAGGGTTGTAATCGGGAACAACGATCAAAGGATCGATAACCGGCATTGCAAAATTGGGTTCTTCTACGGACTGCATCCATCTGATACCGCCATCGCTCTTTTCTTCGTCATGAATAAGAACGAAGTTTTGAAGGTCAGGAAATCCGATGATTCCGCCGGGGAAATTGATATTTTTCTCATCGTCAACCATTACTTCATTGAATAATCTTGTGTTAATAATCATGTTATTACCACCTTTCTGCCGACCTCATGTCAGCCTGTTCTTTTATAAAAGCCCCATGCTTTTATTATTTAATTGTAAAGGTCCATAAACGTTTACTATAAATATATCGGCAATTTTTTATTTTTTATCACCCATATTTATAAAACTTTTTTAAATATAATTTAACAGCGATGTGTTAAGCATCTTTCCCGTAGCCGCCAAAGCCGCGTCGTATGTGAGGTTTGCGCTCTTTAATCTTACCGCAAGATCTTCGAGATCCGCATCCTCGTTTTCGCTTGTGAGCTGTTCGAAGCTCATCTTCTGCGCGTTCAGTCTGTTTTCGACGAGTTCGAGACGAAGACTTCTGTTTCCTACCGCGGTAAGTGCGGAGTTGGCGCTTTCCAAATGATTCTGGAAGGATGTGATTCCCTTCTCAAAACTTTTTTGAATTGTATCTTCAAGATAGGCCTGTGCCTTCTTGGCCGTATCAAGTTTTTCGTTTACCTGGCTCTGAGTGTATGCAACATTGCCCTGCATGCTTTCAAGCTTTTTGACAACCGTATCGATTTCGCCGAGTTTTTCGAGAAGATTGATAAGTTCGTCCACTTCTCTACCGATACCCGGTTTGAAGATTTCGTCCGCAGTCGTGTTGATTTCAATCTGCTGATTGAATCCGACATCGTATGAAATAACCTGCTTGCTGTTCTTTCCCTCTTCGGTAAGATAACTCTTGTTGTATTCGATGCCGTCAGATTCGCACGCGAAATAATGCTCGGGTCTTAAATCTCCGGTTAACCAGTTTGCTTTCTCATAAGTAATCGTGATTTCTTCTTCGGGAGCAAGTGCCATTACCGTATTGTAAGCATTTTCTCCGAGAAGGATTTCCCCGGTCTCGGGTATAAAGATTACCGCATCGGGATCGTAATCGGCACAGGAAGGATCGCCTGCAACTCTGTAAGGATCGGGTGTTGCGCTCTGCGAGCTTACGGTGGGTGTCAGCAGTGAAACCTGTGTGGGATTTCCGTCGGTATCATATCCGATGGTTCTGTTGATTACGGGAACCGTTCCGCTTTCGAGCTTATCGTATGCAAGACGGATTCTGAAAACCTGCGAACTTGTGATATCCTGCTCAGAGGAAATCGTAGCCGAATCGTAATTGGTTTCGTTTAACGTTCTTAAGTTTCCGGTATTTATATATGTGAACGAATCCACATTAAGATTGTTTAACTGCTCGGTAATCGAATATGACTTCGTCTCGTTGCCCTGGAAAGTGAGTTTCATATCCGTTCTGTATCCGGTAAAAATCGTTCTTCCTGCATAATCGGCATCACCCGTGGCATAAACTTCTCCGCGAAGCTGCTTTAAACTGTCGAGAATAACGTTTCTGTCTTCGGTGGTAAGGCTTCCCTTGGAACCTCTTCTGCATTCGTCAATCATCCCGGAGATTACTCCGACGGTCGAGTCGATGGATACTTCAGTGAGGTTTAACCACTGCTGCGCATCGGGAATGTTTCTTTCGTAATATTGAGAAACCTGGTTAAGATTGCTTCGAAGTCTTAACGCTCTTATGGCAACAACGGGATCTTCCGAAGGCTTGTTAACTTTCTTTCTGGTTGTAATCTGTGTCTGGAGTTGATCCTGCAATACTTTGTTCTGGTTGATGTTATATAAAGTATTGTTCTGCATTATCTTATTGGTAACTCTCATATGTAACCTCCAATTCAGAAGCCTGATACATCATTTATGTCCTGTAAAAAAGAAATTATACTCCTGTTTCAAGAATCAGTCTGTCATATATTTCGGTCAAAACCTGGATGACTTTAGAAGAAAGGTTGTATGCATGCTGATATTTTACCAGATTAACCGCTTCTTCTTCTCTGTCAACGCCCGATATGGACTCGCGCTGATTGTTTACGCTCAAAGCTTTTGCTTCGGCATTCATGCTGAAAGTCTGAGCACGCTCGGTATTTAACGCCACATCCGCAAGAATGGATTCGAGGAAATCTTCGGCACTGCCGCCTCTGAAGCTCATAAGCTTTTCGTCGGTACGCATTCTTACAAGTTTTTCGACCACGTCGTATTTGTCCTGTCCGTCGGAAGCAACCGTGTGTGTTGCGAAACGGTCGGGATTGGTTTCAAGAAGATTGCTTACCGTAAAATTGGCTGCCGTAAGCTGTCTGTAGCAATCCGATTCCGATGTTACGACTCCGGTTACGGAATTTTCGTTTCTAAATTTCGATTGCGTGGCATTTGCAAGGTTGGCGGTAAAAAGTATTTCTCCGGGATCGCCGTATTCGTCGACCGCTCCGTTGCTTGTCATAATACCGTTGAATGCCTTTGCGAAATTTCTTACCCATTCGTTGAGCTGAGTCTGGTAATAAGGAATTCCTTTATATTCGACACTCTTGTTAACGGAACTTTCCTTACCGATTTTTCTCGGTGTTATTTCTTCCGTATTGTCTGCGATGTCAATCTGGAATGTATATTCTTTTGTATTTAGGTCGAATGACCATGAACTGTATTTGTATTCCGTGTTGCCGATATCGATTACGCCGGAATTGTTAAGCGTTGATTTGTTAATGTCCGTAAGGTAATCCGCGGTAACAGCGATTCTGACAAGCGCGTTTCCGTCCTTGTCATAATTGACCGCCGATACGGTGCCGTGGAAATGCTCTCCGTTGTTACCGTCCCTCATCTGAATGAGTCCGACGAGATCGCCGCCCATCGAAGCATTGTACATTCCGAAATCGGAACCGTTGGCCCATTTGATGTCGTAAAGACCTGCCAGATCGGACTGGTATGCCTTGTTGCCCGTTTCTTTTGCAACACAGATAAGAGTGTTGTAATCATTCATGTCTACAAGGGGCTGGCCGCCTGCTATGGTAAGTCTGAAACGGTTTGCTCCGGTCTTTCTCGTAGGGTCGTTTGCGTCGGTAATGGGAGTTTCGCTTGTTTCAACGTCTATTATCTGCGAAAGTTTGTCAACGAGGAGAGTTCTCTGGTCTCTCAGTTCGTTGGCCGTAACGCCCGTAAGTTCGATAACAGTAATCTGCTTGTTAAGGGAAGCTATTTCTTCGGCATAGGAATTGATTTCGTTTACCTTGACTTTTATTTCTTCGTTGATGTCTTCCTGAATCTTGCTTAAATTGGAAGCCATTTCGTTGAAATATGTCGTAAGGTTTCTCGCAAATCCCACAGCCTGTGATTTGAGTGTGGAATCTCCGGCGCTCTTTTGAAGTTCGCCGAGCGCGGAATAAAATTCGTTGAATACGGATGTAAAGCCTTTTACCGAAGTATCGTCAAGGAAATAATCCTGAATCTGGTTCATGTAATAGGCTTTCATTTTGTATTCGCCGTATGATTTATTGTTGTCCCAGAATTTTCTGTCGTAGAATTCGTCTCTGACTCTCTCCACGTTGGACACGTCAACGCCGGCACCCGTACAGCCGAAAGTCGTGTAGGAACGAAGAGCCTCCGCTGCGGTCTGCGTAACCTGCTGGCGGCTGTAGCCTTCGGTCTCTACGTTGGCAATATTGTTGGCCGATGTGTTAAGTGCGGCATTTGATGCCAAAAGGCCCGTATATCCGATATTTAATCCAAAGAATTGAGAAGCCATGTGTACTCCTTCCTTAAATTCTATGCAAGTGCGTTAAGAAGATGCTCAAGCATCTGATTGATTACGTTTATGTAACGGCTGTTTGCGTTGTAAGCGTTCTGGTATCTGATCATGTTTGCGAGTTCCTCGTCCGTGGAAACTCCTATAATCTGCTGCCTTGCGGCTTCCGTGGAATCAACCGTAAGCTGTTCGTTGTCTCTGATGTTCTTTATAACCGAACCGTCGTTGGCAACCTGCGAAACGAGCGCCGAATAAAAACCTTTGATGCTGAGTCTAGTGCTTGCGGTGGGATTAAGCGTATAATCCATATCTTCGAAAAGCTGTTTGAGACGGTCTGCGGTTTCGTAATCCACCTGTCCGTCCGGTTTTACGAATCCGAGTTTGGACGGTGTCTGCATAAGTTCTTCGTTTATAACAAGATTTGCAACGCTGAAAAGCGTCTCGCTCTTTTCCAGATCTTCCGCTACATCGGGATCGGATACTTTTCTGTGGAAAACCTGAAGCGCGTTTCCGTTTCCGTCCGAAAGATAATTGCCGTCTCCCGCATCAAATGCGTCCTTAAGTGTCTGGTTGACGGCGTTTACAACGGAATGAATGAGTTTGTCGAATTCGGACTGAACCGTCATGACTATCGAATCCGAAATCTTATCGTAAGCCTCGCCCTCACAGTCTCTGAAGTCGGCTCTGTGATCTCCTCTCGTAACGATGAGGGATTTGAGTTTTCCGATGTCAGTGTCGATTATTGAGGAAATTTCCTGATTCTTGTCAAACAACTGTGCATTGTCGGTAATGTAACTTACGTTTCCCAAAGGATCCCTTACCTTGGTTGCGTTGTCTTTCCAGAATACGTCGTAAAATCCGTTTGTCTCATCAATCTGAGTGCCGAGTTCGTTTACTCTGGTCGCATTTACGAAGGAATGACCTTCTATTTTGACAAGAACATTACCCATTACATCGTTGCTGTACTCGATTTTCGCATACGAGGAAAGTTCATCGAGAAGTTCGTTTCTTTGATCCTTCAAATCGTTGGCGTGTTCAATTCCGCCGCTTTCTATTTTTCTTATCTGTTCGTTTAAATCCCAGATTTTGTTTCCTATATCATTTATTTTGTCCACCGTGATTTTGATTTCGCGGTTTACATTGTCCTGATAATTGCAAAGACCCTGATATACGGCCTGCGCATCCGAAACGAAGGCATAGGCTCTTTGCATAAAAAGACCCTGAACAACCGAAGAGCTGGGGTCCTTGGACATTTCCTGTACGGCTACCCAAAGGTCGTTGATCGAACCTTCAAAACTTGCGCCGTCCATTTCTCCAAGCAGCGTTTCGACTTCGCTTATCGCATCGTATTCGGTAGAGTAGAAAGAAAGTCTTCCGTTTTCTTCTCTGTATGTATTGTCCAAAAAGATGTCTCTTACCTGGCGAACTTCCTGATATGTTACGCCGAGTCCCGACTGCTTGTTGGAAATACCCGCTACGTTTACGGACAAAGTATTGTAATCTTTGTCGCCGAGCAAAGTCTGCTGTCTTACATACCCTTTGGTATCAGCGTTGCTTATGTTGTGTGCAGTTGTATTTAATGCATTCTGGCTTGTCTGCAATCCCGAATTGCCGACATAAAAGCTTCCCATTAACGGCATACTGTCTGCCCTCCGATATGTTACTGCTTCGTATCGAATCCTTTGAGGTTGGTTCCGTATACTTCTCCGGTGTTAACCGCACCTCTGTTATAATTGCCCATCTGCGGCGCCTGTTTCATCGCCTGAATCAGATTCATGTCAAAATCTATCATTTCCAGGGCGTTTTCCAAAAGCTCCCTGTTTCTCTCATTGACTGTCTTTAATTCTTTTCCGACGACAATAAGTTTGCCTCTCGCCTCTTCGAGTTTGGCCTGTTCCTCGGGTCTTGTGTTAATCATTTCCACGAGATTCGAAAGTTTCAGGTTGTTGATATCCTGATTTAAAACATTTGCGATATCTCCCATGATTTCGATGCGTCTTTTGTCGACATCGTTTACGACATTTACCGCAGCCTGCTCTTCATCGGTGATTTTTTGTAAGTCCTCAAGCGAGCCCGATACAATGATCGGCGTCTTTTTTCTCGAAAGCTCAACCAGCGCGGAATAAGCATCATACTGCTCGTTTAAGATATCTATTAGGTTTTCCATTAAACTTGCCACGGCTTTTCCTCCTCCGGCTGAATAAAAAAAGTGCTCCTGTCTCACATTCCAACCAGGCTCGTGGAAAACCTCGCCAAGTTTTCATGTGTAACACGCACTAAACTCGTGAGAAACCTCGTTAAGTGCTCCTGTCAAAAGAAAAGTGTTTGCCACGGGTGGCAAACACTTCGCTTAATTCAAACAAAGTATTTGGATTAAGCGAGTGTCTGATAAAAATTGCCTAATACCTTATCTGCAAACGCTTCTCCGCTTACTTCATAAGTTCCGTTTTGTATCCTCTCCTTGATAGAACTTACCAAATCCTCCCTGATATCCGGAGTTGAAGCTAATGCCTGCTTGGCTACACTGATATCCTTACCCATGGATGAAATCTGCAGTTTATCTGAAAAGTTCGAAACGGCTTTGTTTGTAGCTTTCACCGTATTCTTTGACGGATACAGCTGCTGCATCTGAATATAAGATTCAATCCGCATCACTGCTAACCTCCTTTCAAATTTTTAACTTCTGTAATCTTTATCGACTGTTTTTTTTATTTCTTAACATCAAAAATCAAATTTGTTAAAAATATGGACATGAATCGGACATTTTTTTGTCCGTATGTGCATTTTTCACTAATAAAACCCCTTTTGTTGTCGATTTGAACATAAAAAACATATGAAATTTCCGCCAAATGAAAAACCGCATAAAAAAAGCCGGCTTCGTAAAAAGAGTCCGGCCTTTTTGTTCTTTTATATAAATTTATGCCCAGGGATCGGCTGCTTTGGGAATTCTTATATCCGAAAGCGCAAGGTTTTCGACCATGAACCACTGGTTTGTGCTGGGTTTTAATCTGCATTTGATCTGTCTGGGTGAATCCGCGCCCGACGAATTCATAAACAATGTTGCCCAGCCTGCCTCGGGATAACTGTAGGGGTTGTCGAATACGGTAATCTTTATGGGCTCGTTGTAAGCGTAATTGTTATCGGGAGAAGATCCTTCAAAGAAAGAGCGCACAACATATTCCTTGCCTTTAAGTCTGTCCCTTAAAAACTGAATCTGGAACTGATTCACGGGTTCGGGTCCTTTAAGGAAATTGAGCATTTCGATCGTTGCATCGACATTTCTCTCGTAATTGAGCAAAACAAGCATTGTGAGCGCACATGTTTTAAAAGGCGTCGACAAATCGCTCTCGGGAAGCGCCTTTAATTCCTCAACGCTCGACGGAACGGCTGCAAAAGTAAAAGTTTCTGATAATCCCATAAAAATTCCTCCAATACATTTTATAGATAATATTTTACCATTTATGTTTTTTTATAACAATCGGGGTTTTCAGTCTTCAAATTCGATGCCGATAAGTGTCAGCCCCTGAGGTTCTGCGGTAAATCCGGCACTCGTACGGTCCATTTTCTCAAGCACTTCTTTTATGTGGGACGCTTCGTACTTTCCCGAACCGACTTCCATAAGGCTTCCCGCGATGATTCTGACCATATTGTATAAAAACCCTGCGCCGCTGACTCTTATTACTATGTCTTCGCCGTCTCTGAAAACATCCGCCGAAAAGATTTCCCTGACAGTGGTTTCAGCCTGGGTTCTGACGCAGCAGAAGCTCTTGAAATCGTGAACGCCGATTAAATATTTTGCGGCTTCGTCCATGGCTTCGACGTCAAGATTCGCCGGAAATCTGTATGCGTACCGTCTTTTAAGCGGGTCGTTTATCCTCGAAGTGTATATTCTGTATTCGTATGTCTTGACGCTTTTGCAGTGCCTCGGATGGAAATCATCCGAAACCTGAAGAGAATCGACCACGGAAACGTCTTCGGGTAAAAGCGTATTCAGCGCATACATGAATTTATCGGCGGGAATAGCCGATTCGGTGTCAAAGACCGCCACGTTTCCCTTGGCATGCACGCCGGAGTCCGTTCTGCTCGCGCCGATTACAAGGATGTCTTCGCCCGTAAGTTTGTTTATTGCAGTATTCAATTCTCCTTCAACGGTGCGTTTTTCGTTTTGGATCTGCCAGCCGCAAAAATCCGTCCCGTCATACGCCACACGAAGCATTATTCTTCTCATTTTTTCACCGTTTTTTAAAAGAACAGGGTAAGGTAAGAATTCTCGGGTGTAAGGAATGCCACGATTCTCGCGGACATTATTCCCAAGAATACGATTACCGCTACATATAAAGCCAGAATTATATACGAAACGAAATCCCTGCCCTCGTATTTTAAGGGATAAAGTTTGGTTCGGCCTTCTCCGCCGTGGTATCCTCTCGCTTCCATCGCAAGTGCCAGGTCCGATGCCCTTCTGAATGCGGACACGAAAAGAGGAACGATGAGCGGAATGAGACTTTTAACCCTCTCGATCAGTTTTTTCGAATCGAATTTTGCGCCCCTTGCGGTCTGAGCCTTGACGATTTTATCCGTTTCTTCGCTTAAAATCGGAATAAATCTTAAGGCTATGCTCATCATAAGCGCCACTTCGTGTACGGGCGCCTTGAATAGCTTAAGCGGTCTGAACAGTTTTTCCAGACCGTCGGTAAGGCGGTTCGGTGTGGTCGTTAATGTCATTATGGATGCGGATACGATTAAAAGCGTCAGGCGTACGAGCATCAAAACGGCCATTTTTATGCCTTCTTTCGAAATATGGATGATTCCGAATTCAAAAAGAATATCTCCCGTGGTAAAGAACACGTTAAAGACCACGGTAAAAAGCATAATGAACAATACCGCGCGAAGGCCCTTGAACATGTAGCCGACGGGAACTTTGCAAAGCATCATGACGCTTGCCAAAAGAAGGGCCGCTACAGCGTAGCAAAATATGTTATTGAACACAAAAAGGGAAATCATATAAAGCAGGGTTCCGACGAGTTTGACTCTCGGATCCAGTCGGTGAATCACCGAATCCGCCTGATAATACTGTCCCAGAGATACTTCTTTGAACATTTTAAATATCTTTCGGTTTACTAATACAAAACTCTCATAATCTCATTCGCCGCTTCTTCGACGGTTATAGCGTCGGTTCTGACGGGAATTCCGATTTCTTTTATCTTTATCATCGCCTGCGTAACCTGAGGAAGCGCAAGGCCGAATCCTTCAAGTTCTTCTTTGTGTTTGAAGGCTTCCTTCGGAACGGCGTCGATTTCAAGCCTGCCGTCGTTCATCACTAAGATTCTGTCCACGTATTCTGCAACATCATCCATGCTGTGCGAAACCAGAATTACGGTCATTCCCTTTTCGCGGCAAAGATTCTTGACGAGATCCAGTATCTCTTTTCTGCCCGCGGGATCCAAACCTGCAGTCGGCTCGTCAAGCACGAGGATTTTGGGCTTCATCGATAAAATACCGGCGATTGCCACTCTTCTTTTTTGTCCGCCGGACAAATCAAACGGAGACTGGTAAAAAACTTCGTCCTCAAGACCCACGAGTTTTAATGCTTCGTATGCGCAAAGCTCGGTTTCTTTTTTGTCGAGTCCCATGTTCTTCGGACCGAAACACACGTCCTTGAAGACGGTTTCCTCGAAGAGCTGATTCTCGGGATACTGGAAAACGATTCCCACTTTGCCGTGAATCGAATGCAAATCGAAATCTTTGGCAAAAATATCTTCGCCGTCGATATACACGGTTCCCGAAGTCGGTTTGATAAGTCCCGAAAGAAGCATGAGCAGCGTGCTCTTTCCCGATCCGGTATGTCCGATAAGGCCTATGAACTGACCGTCGTTTATCTTAAAAGTCACATTGTCGACGGCCGTTGTTTTTGCTTTCGTTTTTGAGCCGTACACATAGGTAAGGCCGTCAGCAATAATCGGCATTTTTAATCCTTTTTTCTAACAGTTTTTTATGGCATCCGTCAATTCTTTTACGGTTAAAACGCATTCGGGGATTCTTAATCCTCTCTGTCTTAACGTATGCGCCAAAAGCGTGATTTGGGGCACTTCCAGTTTATATTCCTTAAGCTCGTCCACTCTTGAGAACACCTCCCTCGGAGTTCCTTCCATGGCTATGCTGCCCTTATGCATAACAAAGATTTTGTCGGAATAAACGGTCTCTTCCATGTAATGCGTTATCAGAATGATTGTTATTCCTTCGACTTCGTTTAAGGCCCTGAGCGCCCTGATGACTTCCTTTCGTCCCGTGGGGTCAAGCATGGCGGTCGGCTCGTCAAGCACTATGCATTTCGGATGCATTGCAAGAACGCCTGCTATCGATACTCTCTGCTTCTGACCGCCCGAGAGGCTGTTGGGAGATCTTTTGATAAATTCATACATTCCCACGGTTTTTAAGGCTTCTTCGACTCTTTCTTTTATCTCTTCGGTGGGAATTCCCATGTTTTCGGGGCCGAAAGCGACGTCTTCGTCAACCACCTGACCGATTATCTGGTTGTCGGGGTTTTGAAAAACCATTCCCGCGGTCTGTCTGATTTTGTTAATCTTTTCTTCATCCTTGGTGTCCATTCCGTCCACCCAGACCGTGCCTTCGGTCGGAAGAAGAATCGAATTCAGATGCTTGGCAAAAGTTGATTTGCCGGAACCGTTTGCGCCGAGAATCGAAATAAAATCGCCCTCCTTAACGTCAAGCGACACATTATCGACGGCGCGGTTTATTCCTTCGACATTTCCTTCTTCGTCACGCCTTATATATTCAAATGTAACTTTCTCGGCTTTGATTATTTTCAATTCTTTTTTCCTGTGTATTCAAAAACTTTTAAAAGTATGATTTTCTTACCGATACAATCCGACCAGTTTGCAGATAAGCGAAAGTACCAGAAGGTGTGCGGGATAATAAAAATAGAAAAGCCATCCGATCCTTCTGCCCTTTTCGCCGTTGTAATATTTGAAAAAAGCCATATCGATCAGCGCGGCGATTTCCACGGGATTCAAACAGCATAAAGCAAGAACTCCCGCAAATATTTTTCTTGATTCGGCATTTGCGATTCTTTTGCATAAAATAAGTGCGATTCCGTAAACTGCCGAAGACAGTGCGCCGTATACAATCCAAAGAAGCGAAAATTTCTGCATCGAATAAAATTCAAGTCCCTGCACAAGTACAAAGACAGCCGTGCCTAAAACATAATATTCTTTGCCGATAAGATATATCAAAACGATCGCAAGAACTCCGGTACAGCCGTAATCGGTTTTAAGCCATTCCGCAAGATACGCCCCGCATAAGCTGACGATTGCCGTAAAAATGTATTTCGGGGCATTGGGGAGAGAGGTATTAAAAATACCGTTTATGCAATAAATCGTCACAAGACCGATTAAAAGCGTCCAGAAAACATTCTGGTAAGTCGAATGAAAATATCTGTGCGCAATCAGCATGTCGAACGGAATTTCCGATATTATCGCAAGGAGAAAAAGTCTTAACGCATATTTGTATATATTCCTTGTATGAATAAGTCCTTCAACGATAAAAAAGCAGAATATCGGGAAAGCGATTCGTCCGATGAGTCTTATATTCGCATCAAAAAAAGATATTAACGAATATTCGTTGCTCGTTTTGTCGTAAAGTTTCATCCATGACTCAAGGATCATTACTCCGAAATGATCCAAAGTCATACAAAACAGGGCAATCATTTTAAGATTGCCCCTGTTTAATCCGTATTTAGATTCTGTAGTTAATTCACTCATGTTTGATTAGCACAACTTATCAAGTGAAGTAGGATCGTTACTTACCTTCATAGCCTCTTCCTTGGTAATTCTTCCTCTGTGAACGAGAGAAGCAAGATCGTCATTGAGAAGATGCATGCCCTGCGCACGACCGCCCTGGAGAATCGAAGGAATCTGAATTGTCTTCTTCTCACGAATAAGGTTTCCGATAGCAGCGGTTGCAATAAGGATTTCGGTAGCAACTACACGTCCGTTTCCGTCTGCTGCGGGAAGAAGTGTCTGTGTAATGACACCGCGGATAACGTTCGAGAACTGTGTTCTGATCTGATCCTGTCCGTCAAGAGGAGTAGCGTCGATAATACGTTCTACCGTCTGTGCCGCGCTTGTTGTATGAAGTGTTGAAAGAACCAGGTGACCTGTTTCGGCAGCGGTAATGGCTGCGGAAATTGTTTCATAGTCACGCATTTCACCAACGAGGATGATATCGGGGTCTTCACGAAGTGCACTGCGGAGTGCCGTTGCGAAGGATGTTACGTCTTTTCCGACTTCTCTCTGGTGAATCATGGCCTTGTTGTGAGGATATACATATTCGATAGGATCCTCGATGGTCATGATATGTCTTGATGTGGTCTTGTTAATGTAATCAACCATTGATGCAAGTGTGGTTGTTTTACCGGAACCGGTAGGTCCTGTTACAAGAACAAGTCCTCTGGGCATTTCTGCCAGGTCTCTTATTACAGGAGGAAGTCCGAGTTCGTCAAATGTCGGAATCGTCTGGTTCAAAAGACGAATACTTGCTGCAAGGTTATTTCTCTGATGGTAAATGTTTGCTCTGATACGTGTTCCGTCCCAAAGCATACAACCGACGTCGAGGTCTTCGCCTCTGGATACTCTCTCAACCTGCTCCTGATCAAGGAATGAGAAAATCATGTTTCTTGATTCTTCGGCTGTAGGTGAAGGTTCCAGAATTTCAAGTGTTCCGTATCTACGGATTGCAAGATTGGTTCCGACCGTGATATGAATATCCGAACATTTATTTTGTTTCGCATATTCCACGAGTTCTTCAAAATTCATACTGATATATCCTCCCCGTTTATTTAGAAAAATAAAATAATAGTTTTTTTAAGAAGAAAAAACTTCCTATTCACGATTATAACTTATTTTATCGTGAATAGGAAGTGAAAATATTTCAAAAAACGTAAAATTATACCAATTCGATGATAACCATCATGGCTGCGTCACCTTTACGGGGGCCAACCTTGATAATTCTTGTATATCCGCCCTTACGATCTGCGTATTTGGGTCCGAGTTCATCGAATATCTTAGCTACCATGTCAACCTTCTTTGTACCGCGTTTTCTGCCGGCTTTTTCGGTAGGAACGCTTACAACGGGCTGTAAAACTTTGAGCATCTGACGACGTGCGTGCAATCTTGAAGGGTTGTCCTTTTTGATCTCTTTTTCAACTTCGTCATAAACGGTTACTTTCTTGCCGTCTTTAACTTCTTTTACTCTCTTGCCGTCTTTGTCTTTACGTGCAACCTTGCCCTGAACCTTAACGAGTTCATAGTTGTCTTTTTCTTTTATACCGAGTGCGATGATGCTCTCTGCAATCTTACGAACTTCCTTAGCCTTAGCTTCGGTTGTTTCGATTCTGCCGTAGTATAAAAGAGCTGTTACCTGGTTACGAAGAAGCGCTTTTCTCTGGTCGCTTGTTCTGCTTAATTTTCTGTACTTTGCCATTTTTTTCTCCTTTTCCAAACCTGGGGTCCGACATAACGCCGTTGGTCTTACTTATTTCGAACCGTTTCCATTTCAGAGTTGCTTCGCGTGCCTTTTGGACTTACCGCGTTTATTTATCTTATTCCTCGCTGTCTCTCAAGTGAAGATCAAGATCCTTTAATTTCTGAAGAACTTCGTCAAGGGACTTGCGTCCTAAGTTACGAACCTTCATCATTTCGTCGGAAGTCTTGCTGACAAGTTCTTCCACCGTATTGATGTTTGCTCTCTTCAGACAGTTGAATGAACGAACGGACAATTCAAGTTCTTCGATGCTCATTTCGAGTACCTTTTCCTTGTTGTCTTCTTCCTTTTCAACCATAACTTCTGCATTTCTTGCGTTCTCCGAGAGGTTGATGAACAATTTCAAATGCTCGGAAAGAACTTTTGCCGCAAGGCTTACAGCGTCATCGGGTCCCAAAGTTCCGTTCGTATATACGTCAAGTGTAAGCTTGTCATAATCGGTCATCTGACCTACACGGGTATTCTCAACGGTTACGTTTACTCTTTCTACGGGGGTGTAGATTGAATCGATTGCAATTGTACCGATGGGAGTGGTCTCGTCCTTGTTCTTGTCGGAGCTGACATATCCTCTGCCCTTGGTAATTGTAAGATCCATGTATAAGCCGTTGTTCTTGCCGCTTATTGTGGCAATAACCTGATCGGGATTCATAACCTGAACATCATCTGAGAACTGAATGTCGGAAGCGCGTACAACGCCTTCGCCCGTGAAATCAATGTATGCTTTCTTGGGTTCGTCAGTTTCGGAACTGTCCTTGATTGCAAGGTTTTTGATGTTCATGATGATTTCGGTTACATCTTCTTTAACACCCTTGATGGATGAAAATTCGTGCTGTACACCGTCAATTTTAACTTTGCTGACAGCTGCTCCGGGTAAAGAAGCAAGCATGATACGTCTGAGCGAATTACCCAAAGTAATTCCGTAGCCTCTCTCTAAGGGCTCTACTACGAATCTGCCGTACTTATTATCCTCTGAAATCTCAGCTACCTCAATGTTGGGGTTATCGAAATCAAATGCTAACATTTACTACCCTCCTTATCATGCTATACTATTATTTCGAATACAATTCGACGATAAGCATTTCGTCTACGGGAACGTCTATTTCCTCTCTGGTGGGAAGTGACTTAACCGAAATCTTGAAAGCTTCATGATCAGCTTCCATCCAGTTGGGTGTAAGTCTTCCGTCCGTTACTTCGAATACGTCTTTGATTCTCTGTGTGGAACGACATTTTTCTTTAATTTCGATAACGTCGCCGGCTTTAACAAGATAAGAAGGTATATTTACGCTCTTTCCGTTTACAAGGAAGAACTTGTGATCTACCATCTGACGTGCTTCACGACGTGTTCTTGCCATACCTGCACGGAATACAACATTATCAAGTCTGCTCTCGAGAAGGATCATGAGGTTTTCACCTGTCATACCCTTCATGCGGTCTGCCTTTTCATAATAGTTACGGAAAGGTTTCTCAAGCACACCGTAGATGAATTTAGCTTTCTGCTTTTCTCTTAACTGGTTGGCGTACTCGGATTTTTTACCTCTTCCTTCATGTAAAAACTTTCTGTTAGACTTCTTGTCATAACCCAAAACCATGGGCTCGATACCAAGATGTCTGCATCTTTTTAACACAGGCGTTCTATCTACTGCCATTTTTATGTTTCCTCCTAATTTTCAAACCAATCCAATAATCACAATTACACTCTTCTGCGCTTAGGCGGACGGCATCCGTTATGAGGAACGGGTGTAACGTCTGTGATTGTCGTAACCTGTAAGCCACAAGCTGCCAATGCTCTGATAGCTGCTTCGCGTCCTGTTCCGGGTCCTTTAACAAATACATCTACTGTCTTTAATCCGTGAACGAGTGCGGCCTTTGCAGCCGTCTCGGAAGCCATCTGAGCTGCATACGGAGTAGATTTCTTTGAACCTCTAAAACCAAGACCACCTGCACTTGCCCAGCTTAAAGCATTACCTTCAGCATCAGTAATTGTAACGATTGTGTTGTTGAAAGATGCCTGGATATGTGCCTGTCCATGTTCAACGTTTTTCTTGACACGCTTCTTAGCGCCTTTTTTAGCTACTGCTTTATTTGCCATAAAAACTAACCTACTTTCTTTAATCCTAAAACATTATTTCTTCTTGTTAGCAACAGTCTTCTTGGGACCTTTTCTGGTTCTTGCGTTTGTTTTGGTCTTCTGACCACGAACGGGAAGTCCCTTTCTGTGACGGATACCTCTGTAGCATCCGATTTCCTGAAGTCTCTTAATGTTAAGAGCAACTTCTCTCTTAAGGTCACCTTCTACCATATAGGAATCAGCGATGATTTCACTGATAGCCTTTACTTCGTCGTCAGTAAGGTCTCTGACACGAGTGTCGGGATTTACCTTTGCTGCCTCAAGAATTTTGTTTGAGCTTACTCTGCCGATACCGTAGATATATGTGAGACCGATCTCAACACGCTTATCTCTCGGTAAGTCAACACCAGCAATACGAGCCATGTTTCTTTTTCCTCCATTTTCTTTTGAATCCGCGCCCCGGACCATCCGGCGGTAAATAGCGAATTCGGATTAACAGTTACTAAATGATAGGGGTATTTCTACCCGACCGGCATAAAC
>JAGADU010000136.1 GCA_017613435.1 Lachnospiraceae bacterium
AAAGGAGAATG
Organism: Lachnospiraceae bacterium; assembly: GCA_017613435.1. GTDB lineage: Bacteria > Bacillota > Clostridia > Lachnospirales > Lachnospiraceae > UBA3766. Next base: position 12 of record JAGADU010000136.1, read on the forward strand.
GTTATGTATTGTAGTACTTGCGGACAAAAACTTGCTGATAATGCTTTATTCTGCCCTAATTGCGGAACAAAAGTTGTTGTTGAAGAAGCGGCGGTTACAAAAGTTGAAGAAGTAAAGGAAACTGTTAACGAAACCGTTGCCACAGTTAAAGAAGAAGCCGTACAGGCTACATCCGAAGTAAAAGAAAATATTGAAGAAATAAAGACCGAAGCTGCCGATAAGGCAGAAGAAGTTAAAGAAGAAATAACTGCAACCGAAGTCAAAGAGGAAGTTAAGGAAGCTGCAGCCGAAGCAACACCTGCTACAGCACCCGCTGTCGAAGCGACACCTGCTCCCGAAGCAGCACCTGCTACAGCACCCGCTGTCGAGGTGACACCTGCTCCCGAAGCAGTACCTGCTACAGCATCCGCTGTCGAAGCAACTCCTGCTTCAGAAGCAACGCCCGTAGCAGCTCCCGCTCCTGCGCCTGTTCAGGAAGAGACTTCTGCAACTGCAGCCGAAGCTCCTGCATCGACTCCCGCGCCTGCTCCCGTACCCCAGCCGGCACCTGCAGTCGCACCTGCACCTGCACCTGCAGCAGCGCCTGTTCAGACTTCGAACGCTAAAGATAATAAGAAAAAATCAAAAGAAGACAAACCCAAGAAAAAGGGCAAAGGTTGCCTTATTGCGGTAATTATAGCCGTTGTGGTTTTGGTTGTTTTGTTTGTTGTATGTGTGGCTGTTGCTCTCATTGCATTCTTTGTACTTAAGAAATCGCCCGTATCAAGCGCCGATTATTCCAATTGCTCAGCTTATTACGGTGATTATGTAGGATACAGCAAGGTCAATACAACCTATGGTTCTCAGGATCTTTATAATTATCTTACAGATAAGGGAGTTTCCTTAGAGATTGATTCTTTGTATTCCGATGCAGAGGAAAAGCCTTTTGCGATTTCACTTTACGAAGATCTCGATACAACGCCCGCCGCATGGGATTTGATTGTCAATATGGGTGAATATTTTGATAATCAGAGATTCAACAACAGAACATTCATCACATATTCCGATTATGCAAAAGGTAAATTTGGAAGCGGAGATTTGCTTGTTAACACAGATGACGGAAACAGTTTTATGCTTTCCGTAACGGATACTGATCAGAACGGTTATCTTTCCGAATCTTTATTTGGTTTCGAAGACACAAGCGGACAGTATCAGATTTCAATTAACGGCGATTGCTACGGCGATAAGATTTCCGGAGTTATGGTTATATCAATCAAATACGACGGAATGGAAAATGCTTATACCCAGGAAATATCTTTTGAGGCTGAAAAACAATAAATTCGGATAAAATAATATGGGCTTATTAGACAAGAAGTCTCGAACTTCCATAATGTACGGAGTAATTATTTGTCTTTCGATAGCGATTCTGTTTTGCATCATCAAACTTGCAACCAGACCTCCGGTTGAAATCGATCCCGATGCGGAGAATTATTATCTTCCCGTCAAGGAAAAAGTCGATCTTTCCGATATCGAAATTCAGATAAACGAAAAGAAAGAAGAAGTACATATAGAAGTCGAAGACAGAGCAAGATTAATTGAAGATAATGTTAATATTCGATCCGGTCCCGGAACGGATTTTGAACGTCTCGGTTCGGCCTACAAGGGATTTGACTTTAAGATTTTATCCAACGACGGTTCCGATTGGCTGAAGATTGAATATGACAACAGACCTGCATATGTATTTGCTGAATACGTAGAAATCGTTCCGATGTTCTTAAACGATGACGGAGAATACGAAGACTACGTCTCAGGCGATTAAAAAAATAAATAAGATAAAAAAAATCCCGGATTATTATCCGGGATTTTTTATGTTTAAAGATTCTTATTATCTTGTCATTATCTCCCAAGCCTGCTGGTTGATGATTTCCTGAGCGTTGGGCTGTGCGAAGAATTCTGAATTGTGACAGCAGTGATTATCTATGGTTTCGGTCTGTCCGTAATCAAGCAATTCAGATTCCCTTAAAGGAAGCGTAGCAATGCCGTCCTGAGGGAAAGGACAGTTTGGACAGGCGATTTTGCCGTCATATCCGCAAATTGTACCCTTATAATGAATATCACAATATTCCATGGGCTCGGTTCCCTCTATAAACATTTCGGTTCTTATATGATCGTCACAAAGACCGGGGTTGGGAAGTTTGCCCGATTCGGAACATATGGCGCATGAGATAATACCGTTTGGTTTGTCAAAAGATGCATTGGGAAGGTTTGAATGGATTCTTGACATACATTCCTTCCAAAGATATTTTGCAATATCATGCTGGTTATTGGCAAGGTCTACGTTATTATCGAATCCGACCCATACCGTAGCGGTATAGTAAGGTGTGTATCCTGAAAACCAGATATCGTTATAGGATGATGTTGTACCTGTTTTTCCGGCAATCGACATATTACCGAAATTAACCATCGTACCGGTACCTCTTGTGACAACGTCCTGCATTGCACTGGTTAAAAGGTATGCGCTTGTTTCCTGTAATACTCTGTGACTTTCGTTCATGGAACTGTCAAGAATGATTTCGCCGCTATCGCTGGTGACTTTGGTATAAAGAAGCGGACGGTTGTATACACCCTGATTGGCAATTGTTGCAAATGCGGCATTTGTTTCCATATTGGTAACACCGTGTGTGATACCGCCGAGTGCAAGTGCCTGTGTAATATCGGTCATAACCTGACCGTCTTTGGTGATTTCTCTGTCAACAAGGGTAGTAAAACCGAATTTCTGAAGGTAATCGTAACCCTGCTGGGGACCGATCTGCGTAAGCACTTTTACGGTAACGATATTCAACGAATGAACGATACCTTCTCTCAAAGAACAGATTCCCCTGTAATTTTGTCCGTACCAGTTTGAAATAGGACGACCGTTTGTATAAGTAAAAGGTCCGTCGAACTGAACATCAGCAAGAGTAAACTGACATGTATCAATAGCGGGAGCGTATGTTGAAAGTACTTTAAATAATGAACCCGGCTGTCTTGAAGTATCGGATGCTCTGTTTAATGTTTTGCTTGCGATTTTCTTTCCGCGTCCGCCTACCATGGCAACCACATAACCTGTTGACTGGTCCATAACGGTTATTGAAGCCTGAGGTTGGGGAACAAGGTTATAATTCTCGGCACGTTCTTTATCGCCTTCTTCCAAAATGGCGGCTTTATAATTTTCGATGGCAAGCAAAGCCTCTTCTTCGGAATCGTAAATAAGATTGAAATTTTTGTCGAATTGTTTGTAATACGCCTGGAACATTTCGGTAGAGTGGTTTACCACATCATCGTTGGCTTTGTCGACCGTCAACTGATAACTTAAAAGATATTTGGTTTTACCGGCGTAACTTTCTTCATTACCGAATACTTCATCGCAGTAAGCCTGAATTTCGGGATTTTGAGTGGTGTAAATTCTGAGTCCGCCCGAATAAAGCAATTTGCGCGCATAATCTTCGTCATAACCCGCGATATTAACCAAATCGTCGAAAACCTGGTCTGTAAGTTCGTCTACAAAATACGAATTGACATTGTTGCTCATGGTTACTTCGTTGACTTTTTTAATCCTTGAATAAACATCATCGGAAAGTGCCGTAACATATTCTTCCTTGGTGATGTAATTCTGATCGAGCATCTTATCGAGAATAATTTTTCTTTTCTTTTCGTTTTCTTCGGGATGCGAAATCGGATTGTATTTTGAAGGGTGCTGAGTAATACCTGCGATTACAGTACTTTCTGAAAGTGTAAGCTGATAAACGGGTTTACCGAAATATCTTTGCGAAGCTGCCTGTACACCCAAAGTGTTCTGTCCGAGGTTTATTGTATTCAGGTAGCTTTCGAGAATATCTTTTTTGTCATGTTTCTTTTCGGTTTCTACGGCACGATACTGTTCCTGAATTTTTCTTTTGAATCTTACCACGTCATTGGTTTCGGTTACCCATGTTTCATCAAAGGCAACATTCTTTAACAACTGCTGCGTAATGGTGGATGCACCCTGATGAAAATGACCGCCGGCCTTTATTCCTTCGTATCCCGCACGGATGATACCTTTAATATCGATACCGTTATGTTCGTAAAAACGTTCATCCTCCGTGGCTACAACAGCGTCCTGAAGATGCTGGGGGATTTTGTCTATGGATACCCAGGTTCTGTTGGCGTTTGCCGCAACCAGCTTCGTCATTTCGTGACCTTCGCAGTCGTATACGATAGTAGAATATCCTGAAGGTCGTATTGTTTCTTTGACTTCCGGAGCGCTTTGAATAATTCCGTTAAAAGCACCGAGTCCGACACACATTAAAAGAACACCGCCGATTATGAAACCGATGAAAATAATCTGCATGAACGATACTTTAAAAAGATTCGCTACTTTTATGCCTTTTGAACGCATCTGACGAAGAGTTCTTTTTATACCGAGCTTGGAAAAATTCATTATTTATCCTTTCGTAATTAACAATTGTAAGCTTTTATAATGAATGATTTGTTTCAATATATAATGCAAATATCATATGCACATATAAAATCAAATATATATTATACTATAAAGACCTTATTTTGTTAATACTTTATCGAGACGCCATATATCTTGTAAAAACATACCCACTTTGATAGAATATTTACTGAGGTTAAAATGAAGAAATTAATCGAAGCCCGGGAGGGCATTTATATTGAAAAAAAATCCAAATTCATATGCCATCTTTTTAATGTTTCCGATCCCGACGAAGTAGCGGATATTCTTAAATCCGAAAAGAAAAAGTATTATGATGCCAGACATCATTGCTATGCCTATGTCCTTTCTGACGGGAATAACGTAAAATGCAGCGATGACGGCGAACCATCCGGTACTGCGGGAAGACCCATGCTTGACATTCTTCAAAAAGAGGGAATTACCGATGTCCTTTGCGTTGTGATAAGATATTTCGGAGGAACCCTGCTTGGAACCGGGGGGCTGGTAAGGGCTTATTCCTCTGCTTTGAAAGAAGCGATAGACAATTCCGATTTTCAAAACGAAACAGAGTCGGTAATTGTCAAATATAAATATGCATATAATCTGGATGCCAGAATTTCTTCGTTTCTTCGCGAAAAGAAGATTAAGGTTTTATCAAGCGATTATTCGGATTCCGTTGAAATAACGATTGTTCTTACCAAAGAAAACTATCCGGATACCGACAGCAAACTAAAAGATTTATCTAACGGAACAATAGAAAAAACCGACGAAACGGTCTGTATGTACGCGTTGGACTGAAAAGGAGAAAAAATGAGTTACGCCGATCAGATTTTTATTAATATGTGCAAGGATATCCTTGAAAACGGAACGAGTACGGAAGGCGAAAAAGTCAGACCTCACTGGGAGGACGGCACGAGCGCCTATACAATCAAAAAATTCGGTGTTGTGAACAGATACGATTTGTCTAAGGAATTTCCGCTTATAACGCTTCGGAAAACCGCTCTTAAATCCGCTACGGATGAAATATTATGGATATGGCAGCAAAAATCCAACAATATTCATGATCTGCACAGTCATATTTGGGACGAATGGGCCGACGAGGACGGCTCAATCGGCAAAGCGTACGGTTATCAGTTAGGGGTAAAACATCAGTATAAAGAAGGCATGATGGATCAGGTTGACAGAGTCATCTACGATTTGAAAAACAATCCTTTCAGCCGAAGAATCATGACAAATATATATGTTCATTCTGATCTTCATGAAATGAATCTCTATCCCTGTGCTTACAGCATGACATTTAATGTTACGCAAAAAAAAGGCGAGGACAGACTTACGCTTAATGCGATTTTAAATCAGCGTTCGCAGGATGTTCTTGCGGCAAACAACTGGAATGTGGTGCAATATTCCGTTCTTTTGCATATGCTTGCACAGGTCTGCGATATGAATGTCGGCGAACTGGTTCACGTGATTGCCGATGCTCACATTTACGACAGACATATTCCTATTATAAAAGAGCTTATCGAAAGACCCACTTATGATGCTCCAAAATTTTGGCTTAATCCCGATATTCATGATTTTTACGAATTTACGAGAAACGATGTCAAAGTCGAGAATTATATTACGGGTCCCCAGATAGAAAACATACCTATTGCGATTTAAGGAGAATGAAATGAATTTAATTGCCTGCGTTGATGCGAATTGGGGAATCGGATACAAGAACGAACTCCTTGTAAGAATTCCCTCCGATCAGAAATTTTTCAGAGAAACAACTACGGGAAAAGTTGTTGTAATGGGAAGAAAAACCCTTGATTCTTTTCCGAACGGCAAACCTTTGAAAAACAGAACGAATATTGTTATTACTTCGAATAAAAATCTCGAAAAAAGAGAAGAGGAGATATATGTGAATTCATTGGAAGAATGTCTTGAACTTCTGAAAAATTACAAGGACGAAGACATATTCATTATCGGAGGAGCCAGCATATACAAACAGTTTCTTCCGTATTGCCGCAAAGCATATATCACCAAAGTGGACAGAGAATTCAGCGCGGATTCTTATTTTCCGAATCTTGACAGGGAGCCGGAGTGGAAACTGACAAAAGAATCCGATGAAAACACATATTTCGACAATACGTTTGAGTTTTGCGAATATGACAGAATTTAAATAAAAAAAGAATCCCGCCTGAGGGATTCTTTTTTACATCACAACCCGGTTTCTTCCGGAATGTTTTCCTTCATATAGTTTTTTGTCGGCGCTTGAAATGGTCCCTTCAATGCCTGAAATATGATAATATTCTTTAAGTCCGATTGTAAGAGTCACCTTTATATCGTTTTCCTTAAAAAGGAATCTTCTTGTTTCTATAAGCCGTCTCATTTCATCGAGGACGTTGTAGCTTTGCTCCAAATTCAAATCCGTG
>JAGADU010000137.1 GCA_017613435.1 Lachnospiraceae bacterium
AGCCGGGAAGTGAGGCTTTGGTTTTGATATTTATTGTTTCTAAACCAAAACATTCCCTATAAAGATAAAGTGAAAGAATACCAATGGAAGCGGAATCCGAAGCGGCAATGCAATAGGATATTGTCTGCGAACTTCCGATTGTTTTCGTGGGATAGACTTTGCTCCATGAACCGTTTTCGTCTATCCAAAGGGTATAGGGAGAAGGTGCAGATATTATTGCGCCTCCGTTTTCGTCGGTATAATAATCGGGTTGGACTTTACTATCCACTGCGCTGATGCACATTTTCGGAAATTCTGTATATAAAAGTTCGGAATCGTTTTTAATGGAACCTTTATTAAAAACGGGTGAATTTTCCAAATCCGAATCGGATTTTGATTCAAAATATATAATACCTGTGGCCTCATTAAGCACCATGCCGGAGGAATAAAGATGTCCGATACCGTAACTATCGTTCCATGCATAAATTTTTCCCGAGTTGTAAAGAAGAGCCGAAGCCGAAACAAATCCTTTATCGACATCTATACGTCCGTAATTATAAAGCGAGGCGGCTGATACAAAAAAATCACCCTCCACGGTAATTTCTCCGTGATTTTCCAGAGTTTGGGTCACGTTCAGCGATCCTCCCGTCAAATCAACTTCGGTATCCTCGGGGATAAACAGATTTGTTAAGGAGACATTGCCTTTAACTTTGTAATATTTATCGGCTTCCAGAACTCCGTTTGCGGGAAAATCGATGCTTGTATCCGCCACGGGTCCGCCGCCGCGTTTGGCGTTTACGTAAAGAGGCGTTACATTAAAAGTCAAGAGATTAACGATAACAGCGGTCGAGAGTAAAATCGATATTTGTTTAAATATTTTCTTTTTATTCTTCATAGGCTAACCTCCGGGCAGAAACCCTCATCAAATACTATTATACCATTTTTGTTGTTGAAAAAATCAAAATCTTTGATAAAAAGATTCTGAAATTTATTTTATATTGATATTATTACCTTCCTTTTAAGTAAAACCATTTATTATATCGCGTAAAAAGAGGTTTGTAAAGAAAAAATTCTCAAAGAACGTATTTTTCTGCAGTCCCGCAATTGACATTCAAGAGATATTTCGATATGATTAAGGGTGGATTTTTGGATAATTTTGGCTATGTTGAGAGGACATTTCTTATGACAAAATGGGTTATTGTTGTTGATGACGATACTGCCAATCTTCAGATGGCGGGACATATCTTAAGCAAAAACAACATGAGGGTTACGGCACTTAAGTCGGGCAAGCTCTTGCTTGATTACATTAAAGAAAAAGGAACTCCCGATTTAATATTGCTTGATATAAAAATGCCTGAAATGGACGGCTTTGAAACGCTGAATCATCTTCGTTCGATAGAGCGCGAAAAAGGAATTGCCGAAACACCGGTTATTTTTTTGACTGCCGATGAAGATACCAGTACCGAAAGCCGCGGGTTTGACATGGGCGTTTCGGATTATATCAGAAAACCGTTTAATCCCGAAGTTCTGCTTCGAAGAATCGACAATATCGTTTCCATGCAAAAGGAAATGATCAGTCTTAAAAACGAAGCCGCTATAGACAAACTGACGGGATTCTTAAATAAAGCCGCTACAAGTTCTCAGCTTACCGCCACATGCTCCGCATCGTCGGGCTGTCTTATGATGATCGACCTGGATTCGTTTAAACTCGTAAACGATATTTACGGTCATGAGATGGGCGATAAAGTGCTTATTTCTTTTGCAAACATCATCAGGGAAACCGTTCCCGAAGGCAGCAAGTGCGGAAGAATCGGCGGAGATGAATTCGTGGCATTCTGCGTGGGCCTCGACAAAGAAGAAACCGTTGCCCAAATCACCAAGGATATTAACGAAAAACTGATTAAATCCGCAAAAGAACTTATGGGCGAGGAGATGAGCATTCCCCTCGGCGCATCCGTGGGTGCCGTTATCGTGCCCAGACACGGCAACGATTACAATTCCCTTTTGAAATTTGCGGACAAATCCTTATATACGGTAAAGAAAAACGGCAAGCACGGTTACAACATGTACAGTGCCGATTCGTTCAGTGAAGACGAAATGAACGTAACCGAGCTCGATATCAAATCGCTTTCCGAAATTCTCGGAGAAAGAACCGTTCCGAACGTGGCTCTTCAGCTCGATTCGGATGCCTTTTCCCATGTTTACAGATATGTAATCAGATACATCATGCGTCACCATCTCGGTGCCTGCAAGATTCTTTTCACATTGAACAAATCCGAATCCGGAAACGACAAGGATTACAAAGACTGCTGCGACGAGTTCGGAAATCATGTCAGAAAATCCCTTAGAAAATCGGATATCCTCATGAGAAACAGATACAATCAGTATTTTGTTCTGCTCACGGATATAAGGGAAGATTCCATCAACAAAGTACTCGGCCACATAATCGACAAATGGCATGACAAATACAATGATGCCATCGTAATCACCTACGAGACCGAATTCATAGGACAGGAAGGCGAAGAGCCCGTAGTCAAAAGAGAAAAGAAGGTTGTAATCGTAGATGACGACAATATCAATCTTCAGGTTGCGGGCAAAGTTTTAAGCTCGGGCGGAATTCATGTCATTGCGCTCAAATCCGGCCAGGCGCTGCTTGATTATTTTGAAAAACCCGAAGTGAGAGCGGATCTTATCCTGCTTGACATAAAAATGTCCGGAATGGACGGATTCGAAACGCTTGTTCAGTTAAGACAAAGAGAAGGGGAAGCCGCAAGAATTCCCGTTATTTTCCTTACCGCCGACGAGAGTGCGGAAGCGGAAAGCAAGGGCTTGCAGCTCGGTGCGATGGATTTTATCAAAAAGCCTTTCGTACCCGAAATTCTTTTGCTTCGCGTAAGCCATCTGCTTGAACTTATCACGCTTCAAAAGCAGCTTGCAATCGAAGTTGAGGAAAAAACAAGAGAGAACAAAAACCTCTTCCTGCACCTTGTGGAATCACTGGCTGTTGCCATCGATACAAAGGACAATTACACAAACGGCCATTCGCAAAGAGTTGCCGAATATTCCAAGGAAATTGCGAAAAGAGCCGGAATGACCGAAAAGGAACAGGAAGAAATCTATATCATGGGACTTTTGCACGATATCGGTAAAATCGGAATCCCCGATGCCGTTATCAACAAGCCCGCCACTTTATCCGAAGAGGAATACGAGATGGTAAAAAAGCATCCCGTTATGGGAGCGCATATCCTCGAGAACATTAAAGAGGATCCCAATCTCGCTCTCGGAGCGAAATTTCACCATGAAAGATATGACGGGAAAGGTTATCCCGACGGTCTTTCGGGAGAAGAAATAGCGGAATCCGCCAAAATAATCGCAGTGGCCGACGCATATGATGCGATGTCCAGTTTCAGAAGTTACAGAGGGGTTCTTTCGCAGGAAAGAATTTTCGAAGAAATCAAAAGCGGACGCGGAACACAGTTTGATCCGAAATATGCAGACATTATGATGGATATTATCAGAGAAGACAAGGAATACACATTAAGGGAAAAACAGTATGAACAAAAATAACCTAAACGACAATTTCCAGGCTTCACATTTACTTCTTCTCATAGGATATACTATACTTGCGACTATCCTTATCGCCGAATCCTTTTTGATGGATTGGGAAAAATGGGCACTCATTCCGATTGCAATCGGAATTGTTGTCAGCTGGGTAATTCATATCCGCCAGATAGTTCCCCCTTCAGCAAGAATATTCTTTTACGCGATTCTTATGATGGGCTCCTTCTTCTTTTACGGAGTTCATCGTACGAGTATGTTCGATTTGGCAACCGTAATGGCTGTCATCATGATTTTGTATACGATTACCGGTTTGAAAAAACTGGTTGTGTTTGCTATGGTGACATACTATATCACCATGACTTATTCCGTTGTTTCGATGATTGTCGACAAGGAAGCGTTCGATGAGCTTATCATAAGCCGTACCGCCATGCATTGCGTGGTTATTTTCTTAATCGGATGGTTTTGCGGAACGATTATCGACAAATGGAAGCAGGTTATGGAGAGTTCGAGAGACGAAATCATCATGCTCACCGATGCAACCGACAGACTTAACGATTTCCTTGCAAATGTTTCGCATGAATTGAGAACCCCCGTCAATGCCGTAATCGGTCTTTCCGGAATCTGCATCGACAAGGAAGACAACGAGGAAATCCGCCGCGACATGGTTTCGGTTCGAAACGCCGGAAGAAAGGTTGCGGAGCAGATCGGAGACATTTTGGATTATTCCGAAATCGACCGTAAAAAAATAGTCATCAACAACGAAGACTATATGCTTTCTTCGATTTTCAACGATCTCGTAACGGAGATAAAAGAATACAAATCAAGAGACGTCGAAATCGTTATCGACGTCGATCCTTCAATCCCGTCGGTAATGCATTCCGATGCGGCCAAAATCAAAAAAATTCTCAGAGCACTTATTTCCAACGGCCTTAAATATACTCACGAAGGCGGTGTTTATGTTCGTATTTCTTCCGAAACAAAGGAATACGGAGTAAACCTTTCGATAGAAGTTACGGATACCGGTATCGGTATGACCGAGGAAGAACTCGAGAGAGTATACGAGAGATTTTACCAGGTTGACTCCGGCAGAGCCAGATTCGGCGGCGGTTTGGGCCTCGGTCTTTCGATTGTGTCCGGCTTCGTTTCGCTCCTCGGCGGTTTCATGATCATAAAGAGTAAACCCGATGTGGGAACCACGGTTCATGTAAGTCTGCCTCAGACGGTAGTGGACGCAACGGGATGCATGTCGGTTGCAAATCCCGACAAACTCTGCATCGGCGCATATCTTCATTTTGAAAAATATCAGAATCCCGTTGTCAGAGATTACTACAATGCAATGGTATTGAACATTGTTAACGGTCTCGGCGTACAGGTTCACAGAGTGGATAATCGGGACAATTTAAAGAGACTGAGAGAGTCCATTCACATGACTCATCTTTTCGTGGCCGAGGAAGAATACTGTTCCGATATCGAATATATGGAAGAACTCGCAAAAGAGATGATTGTCGTGGTTGTAGCCGACAGAGAATTCGTTCTTCCTTCAAAATCCAACGCAAAAAAAATGGAGAAGCCTTTCTACTGCTTCCCCGTTGTTTCCGTACTCAATTCCAATCTTGATTTCAAGGAAAGAGGTCAGGGACACCTTCGCTGCGAAGGCGTGAAGGCCCTTGTCGTAGACGACGAGCCGATGAACCTTGTCGTTGCTTCGAGTATTTTCAAGAGATACGGAATGGAAGTTTCCACGGCCGCTTCCGGTCAGGAATCCATAGAAATATGCCGCGAAAAAGTTTTCGACATTATCTTTATGGACCATATGATGGGCGGAATGGACGGCGTCGAAGCCATGAAGAGAATCCGTACGGACGTATCGGGAATGGCCAACAACGTTCCGATAGTCGCACTGACCGCCAATGCAATGAGTTCCGCAAAGCAGATGTTCCTCTCGGAAGGTTTCGACGGGTTTGTCAGCAAGCCCATTGAAATCGAAGAATTGGAGCGTGTATTAAAGCAGGTTCTTCCCAAATCCCTCATTTCTTACAGTTATGACGAAGAGGAAAACGAAAAGGATTTGCAAAAAGAAGAAGCACCCAAAGCAAAAGCGAAGAAGGAAGCAAAGACTTCGGAAAAAGCAAAGGCGACGAAGGAGACGAAAGAGACAAAAGAAACAACAGAAACAAAAGAAGAAAAATCCTTTGTTGACAAGCTTTCCGACAGCGGAATCGATACCGAGGGCGGATTGAAATACTGTCTCGGAGACGAAGAATTTTATTCGACGCTGCTTTTGCAGTTCGCAAGCGAATCGATGGAAAAAATTCCTTCTCTCAAAAAATTCTACAACGAAAAAGACTGGAGCAATTACGAGATAATTGTTCATGCATTAAAGAGCACATCCAAAATGATCGGTGCCATGGAACTTTCCGAGAAGGCATTAAAACTTGAAAAAGCCGCAAAGGAAAGAAAAGAAGACTATATCAAAGAAAATCATTCCGGCGTCATGGATGATTACAAAAAACTGAGAGACAGAATACTTGAAGTTTTAAACGGCGGCGGAAACGGCGATAACGGAAAAGACGAAGGAATAATGGAATTTTCGCCCGAATCGGAAGGCAGTACGGAAGAGATTTTTGAATTTGAACCGGACAACGCAAACTAATTTCGGCATGAAACCCCGTAAGGAGTCACATATATGAAGCGCGACAGTTTTATGGAAAAAATATTTGATAACGACAGAGATATCAGGCAGAGACTTTTTGTCCTGAACATTTTGGTGACGGAGATTGTTCTTGCCATCGCTTTGGTGGAAATAATACTTACCGACCCTATTTTTTACGATAAATATCTGATGATTTTGGCGATGCTTGTCGTTTTGATCGTCGGCATGGTAAGTGTCAAAAAAGAAGTAATCAAATTCGGTTCGGCGGTAATGTGTTTCCTTTTGGGAATCGTTTATTTCCCGATTACGTTCATCAACGGCGGCGGAATAAACGGAGATGCGCCTTTATGGTTCATTTATACAATTCTTTTGATAAGCATCCTTTTAAGCGGAAAAACAAGAATCATATTCTTCTCCGCCGAAATATTGATTGCCACCGTATGTTATTACATCAATATACGCCATCCCGAATTCGTTACGGAATCCGACAGAGTTTCCGGAAACATTTTTTCGTACGTAGCGCTTATTATGATAAGCATTGCCATTGTTATAATGGTCGGCATCGAAATAACCCTTTTTGAAAAAGAAAAAAAGAGAACGGAGGAGCAGAAAAAAGAAATCGAAATGCTCA
>JAGADU010000138.1 GCA_017613435.1 Lachnospiraceae bacterium
AACCTGAAAGAACCGCGATAATCTCCGCATCGGTCTTGTCGCTTAAATCCGCATCGGACAATGCGGCTTTAAGATTGCTTGCATTTCGGTTATTCACTTTAAAATCAACGGGTACCGTACCGCTAAAATCACCCAAATTCGAAATATATGTCGTGGTGCTCGAAAAACTCAGTTCGGGAGCTTTTTTAATCGAAATCGTTTTGGATACAATGGTTGAATCGTCTCCCAAAGTGTCGGTTGCAGGCACAACATACAAATTCAGTTTGCCGTTGGAAGAGACACTCACATCCGGCAGTTCAAAACCCTCCGCCGTAAGCGCAACCTTATCAAGTGTGCTGATTTCCGAATAGATAGTTTTTGTATTGCTTCCCGTATCATAGAAAACATACTGATAATCTTCCCCGCTTTGAACAGAACCCGTTACGGTTCCGATTATTGTTACGGAAGCGCTGCTGTTCGAAATCAAAACATTGTCGCCGTCAACGAAGATATTTTCACCGGTTACCGATGTGATTCCGATAACGGGATCGTCTCCGTCCGCATGCACATAAAAAGTAACGGTCAGACATATAACCGCAAACAATGCCAGTGCACCGGCAAAAACTCCGATTCTTTGTTTAATTGCTTTATTCATAATCAAGTACCCTCTAATAAACCTTGGTTTCTTTGTATACAGAGTTTATTATAACATAGAACAAGGCTTATTTCCAATAGGTTCTCCGAACTTTTGTCTCTTTTTTGACCTGAAAATTTTCCCTGTATTATATAAAAAAATCACGGTTCGCGCCGTGATTTTTTTGAATTATCGGTATTACAACAAATCCGCTATTTCGTATATGAGTTTTTCGGTCTTTTCCCATCCGAGGCAGGGGTCCGTAATTGACTTTCCGTACACTCCTCCGTCAACTTTCTGACAGCCGTCTTCTATGTAACTTTCCACCATAAAGCCCTTGAGTATGGCTTTTACCCTGTCATCGTGTCTTGTGGAATAAAGAACATCCTTGATAATTCTGGGCTGTTCGAAAGGATTCTTGCCGGAGTTCGAATGATTGGTATCGATAATAACGGCGGGATTGACAAGTTCCCTCTCGTCATATGCGTCGCAGAGTCTGATTAAATCCTCGAAATGGTAATTGGGCTGCGATTCGCCGTGCTTGTTGGTATAACCTCTTAAAATCGCATGTGCGAAAGGATTGCCCTCCGAGTGAACTTCCCATCCTCTGTAAATAAACGAATGCGAATGCTGTGCCGCAAGAATACCGTTCATCATTACGCTAATATCGCCTGATGTCGGATTTTTCATGCCTACGGGCGCATCTATTCCGCTTGCGGTAAGACGGTGCTGCTGGTCTTCGACGGATCTTGCACCGACCGCAACGTATGCAAGAACGTCATCAAGATACTGGTAGTTTTCGGGATAAAGCATTTCATCGGCACATGCAAAACCGGTCTCTTCGATTGCACGCATGTGAAGGTGCCTCGTTGCTATGATTCCTTTGAATAGGTCTGCCTTTTCGTTGGGATCGGGCTGATGAAGCATTCCCTTGTATCCGTCTCCGGTTGTTCTGGGCTTGTTGGTATATATTCT
Organism: Lachnospiraceae bacterium; assembly: GCA_017613435.1. GTDB lineage: Bacteria > Bacillota > Clostridia > Lachnospirales > Lachnospiraceae > UBA3766. Next base: position 1,589 of record JAGADU010000138.1, read on the forward strand.
CGGAACGATAATAATCTTGTCCTTTACTTTTTCCTGAACGGGGCAGAGTCTGGATATATAATCTATTACGCTGTCCTCTCTGTCCGCGGAACAGGGTCCGATGATGAGAATCAGTTTGTCGCTTCTTCCCGCGAATACGGATTCGAGTTCGGCTTTTTTGTGCTCTGCGAGTTCTCCCATTTTACCGGTAAGGGGACACATTTCCTTTACTTCCACGGGCAGGGCCAATTTTTTGATGAAGTTCATTTTCATATCTTTTTCGTTCGCAACTTTTGTTGCTATCCTTTCTGACTGATCGGTTTTATATGCATCCGATAATTATTTTGAATTGAATTTCGAACGTCTCGCGGTCGAAAGTCTCATTTTTTCCTTAATGGCTTCGGTATCGTCTTCTGCAATAAGATTTCTTAAGCCGGAAATCTCATCGATAAACAAATCCATTTCCTTAAGGAGCGATTCTTTGTTGACGTGGAAAAGTTCGCTCCACATATTCTCATTGATTCTCGCAATTCTTGTCAGGTCCCTGAACGAGTCTCCGGTGTAATCCTTAAGATGCTCGTTGTCTTTGCATGTCATAAGCGAAACCGCGATGCAGTGCGTAAGCTGCGAAACGTATGCTATCATTTCGTCATGTTCCTCGGGACTTAAAACACTGACTTTGTTAAAGCCTAAAATCTGTCCGAGATTTTCGCACCAAAGGATTGCCTCTTCACTGTTTTTGTCGGTGGGAACCACGATGTAATTCGCATCTCTGAAAATACGGTCATCGGCATTTTCGACACCGCTTGTTTCCTTTCCGGCCATCGGATGTGCGGCTATGAATTCCGCTCTGTCACCGAGTATGTTTTGAATATCGTAAACAATGCAGCTTTTAACCCCCGTTACATCGGTCAGGCGAATGCCTTCCTTTATGTTTTTGACGTTTTCGCCGACCCAGTCGATGGCGGCATGGGGGTAAAGCGCAAGAATGATGCAATCGGCTTCCTTAACGAAATCCGCTTCTTTTTCCTTCAAAAAAGTCCCGTCGTCGATGATGTTGTTTTCCTTTGCGAATTTAATCGTATCTTCGCTTTTGTCGATTGCCGTCACGCGGCATCCTATTCTTTTGAGAGCTTTCGCATAGCTTCCTCCCATGAGTCCGAGTCCGACTATGAGAACGTTTTGTTTGTTAATCCATTCCATAATTTACGGTTTCCTGCATCCTTTCATAACGGTATTTATCTTACAGTCCGATTTTATTCGTATTCAAGTTTTATTCCGAGCGTTTTCAAATCGTCGAAAAACCCGGGATAGCTCTTTCTTACTGCTTCGGCCTCGTTTATCACTCCTCCGGTTCTGCTCAATAAAAGCGCGAGAGACATCACTATTCTGTGGTCGTTGTGACCGTTAATCTCTTCCGTCGGGGCATCCGGTCCGCAGCCGATTTCGATGCTGTTTTCTTTCTGCAAAGTTTTTATGTTGAATTTCGAAAGTTCTTCGCACATCACTTTGCCGCGGTCGCTCTCTTTAATCTTAAGTCTTGCCGTTGAAGTGAAAACACCTCCGTTGTTTGCGGCCGCCACCGCAAAAAGCACTGGTCCCAGATCGGGGCAGTCCGCGATATCAAGCGTAGCTTTTTCAAGCAATAATTTCTCGAAATAATCCTTGTATATTTTGTCGCCCTGGAGGCTTTCCTCACTCAATCCCCTGACCGTAACTTCTCCGCCGATAAGATTGAAAGCATCCAAAAACGCGGCATTCGAATAGTCTCCCTCGACTTCGATGTTTCTGTTTAAATAATTCGATCCGCGATCGACATAAAGCGTATTTTCGTCCTTCCATCCGACTTTTATTCCGAATTCGTTCATCGCACGGATTGTCATGTTTATGTAGGATCTGCTCTCTGTCGGAGGAATGAGCCTGATCTCTCCGCCCTCACCCTTGACGGACAAGGCCAAAAGAAGTCCGGTGATAAACTGAGAGCTTATGTTTCCTTCGACTTCGAAATTATTCTCCTCCACTCTGCCTTTGACAATCAGTTTGTCGGTTTCTCTTATAAAATAAACCGAGCCTTCGTTTTCGTTTTTGTTTAAAATGTTTTCATATATTCCGAAGGGCCTGTTTCGCAAAGTTTCGCTTCCGTAAAACTCGCTGATTACGGGCAGAGTCATCGCAATTCCCATAAAGAAACGCATCGTGCTTCCGGATTCGCGACAGTTAAAAACAAGTTTTTCGTCTGATGCATATTCTTTTTGGTTCAAAATACCGGTCCGCCCGTCAATAAAAACAGTCGAGCCGTCGATTCTGACTTTTGCACCGAGAGTTTCGATACAGTCGATCGTAGCCTTTATGTCTTCCGAAAAATCGACGTTCGAAATAACGCTCTCGCCGTCGGTTAACGCGGCGCAGATGATGTATCTGTGCGCCATGCTTTTCGAAGGCGGAGCAAATATTTCTCCTTTTGCAATTGATTTTTCAATTCTGACTTTCATAAATTTCTGCCTTATTTTTAAATTTTGCCGTAATTTCCGAAATCCCGTTTCAACGGATTATTTTCACGGTTTGAATTTTCAATCGGACGGATCATTCTTCCGAAAGAAAATCCATTGCCTCAAGATAACCTTCGATTCCGTGTCCGGAGATTGTTTTTTTGCATGCGGCTCTGATGTAACTTATCTGTCTGAATTCCTCTCTCGAATCCACATCGGAAATATGTACTTCCACCATGGGTACGCCGACCGCTTTTGCGGCATCGAGTATTGCCACGCTCGTATGTGTGTAAGCGCCGGGATTTATCACTATGCCGTCGATTTTTCGGTAGGCTTCCTGAATCCAGTCAACCAGATCCCCTTCGTGATTGCTTTGCATGATTTCGACTTTAACGCCGATCTCTTTTGCGTGGTTTTCAATCATTTCGCAAAGGGCTTTGTAATCGGTTTTGCCGTAAATATCAGGCTCCCTTATGCCGAGCATGTTTAAATTCGGTCCGTTTATTACGCGTATGGTCTTCATATTTCTCCTCACAATAAAAGGTTATTTTCTGCTGCCGTTATGAATGTTTAATATCTCGTTTAAAGTTTCTTCGACCCCGCCCGCGACATTTATTTTCACATCGCATGTCGAATTGTATATCGGAAGCCTTTCCTCATAAAGCTTCATTATTTTTTCCTTTTTGTCGGCAAGAGGTCTGTCGTCGGTGGGAATCAGTTCTTCGACATTTCTGTCGAGAAAATAAACCGTTCCGTTGGCTTTGAGATTCTTAACGTTTTCTTCGTTTAAAATCACTCCGCCGCCCGTTGAAACAACGCTGTTTTTAACCGATGCGATTTCTTTGATTATTTCTTTTTCGACCTCTCTGAAATACTTTTCCCCGTCGGTGGCAAAAATCTCGGATATCTCTCTTTTTTCCTTCTTTGATATGAGTTCGTCGGTATCGACAAAGGTTTTTCCCAGTCTTTCGGATAAAAGTCTGCCGATTGTGCTTTTGCCACTTCCCGGCATTCCCGTTAAAACTATATTGTTATTGGCATCAAAGAGTTTATTGTATATCTCTTCGATTTTTCCCTCATCCGCTTTATTTGACGTGAAAAAGCCGCATGCCGCAACCGCCTGGTAAATAAGCATTTTCAATCCGCTGCAGGCTTTAATGCCGCGTTTTTGCGCTTCAAGAACAAGTCTTGTTCTGCCGGGATTGTATATTACGTCCGCAACGCCTTCAAGCTTCGTGAAAGCTGACAGTTCAATCGGGGAAGCGTCAATGTTCGGATACATTCCGCAGGGCGTGGTATTGATAATGTAATTCGCGTCAAAATGCTCGCTGTAGGCTTCTTCATACGTTACAACGCCGTCCCTTTTGCTTCGGCTTACTTTTACGATAAGGCGCGCCGAGGCATCCTTGCATACTTCATATGCCGTTTTGCTCGTACCGCCGGTTCCGAGGATTAAGACTTTTTTATCTTTTAAATCAAAGCCGTTTTCGGCAAGAAGATTCTGTAATCCGAAATAATCGGTATTATATCCAAAGAGTTTCCCGTCCTTTTTCACCACGGTATTTACCGCACCTATGGCCTTTGCTTTTTCATCGATAAAATCAAGATGTCTGCAAACGTCTTCCTTGTAGGGAATCGTAACGTTAATCCCTTTGAATTCGCGCTTAATCATGAATTCATCGAGTTCGTCCCTCGGTATTTCTTTTAAATCGTATCCGTAAAATCCGAACTCCTCGTGTATCGTTTTCGAAAAACTGTGTCCGAGGCGTTCGCCTATCAGTCCGTATTCCATAATCGCTCCGTCAATGGGATTTATTTCATAAAAAAGTCGGTTCCGAATCTTGCGGCAAGCATATCGTAAAGAGCGAGCGCGCATACCGAATCGACAACGACTCTTGCTCTGTGAATGATTGCGGGATCGTGTCTTCCCTCGATCTCAAGATCGGAATTTTCCAAAGTATTTAAGTTGATGCTCTCCTGTTTTTTGTATATCGAAGGCGTAGGCTTTACGGCGCATTTGACAATTATCGGCATGCCGTTTGTTATGCCGCCGTTGATGCCGCCGTTATTGTTGGTTGAGGTAATAATGCTTCCGCCCTCGTTTCTGAAAGAATCGTTGAATTCGCTTCCTCTGGCGCAGACTCCGTCAAAACCCGCACCGAACTCCACACCCTTGATTCCGGGAACAGAGAAAAGAACATGCGAAAGAATGCTTTCTGCGGAATCAAACCAGGGTTCTCCGAGTCCCGCAGGCAGTCCGGTAATTGCGGTTTCAAGAATGCCTCCCACGCTGTCGGCGTCTTTGGCGGCTTCTTTAATCGCTTCTTCCATCGCATTTGCCGCATCAGGGTCAAGAACCGGAAATGTTTTTTTGTTCAAATCTTTTATATCCTCAGACATATCCGAAAAATCCCTGTCGGAAATATCTGACAGGCGGGAAATATGTGTTCCGATTTCGATTCCTTTGTCCGAAAGGGCTTTGATTGCAATCGCTCCGCCCGCAACAAGCGCTGCGGTGACTCTTCCGCTGAAATGTCCGCCGCCCCTGTAATCCTCGAAGCCGTGGTATTTGCACATGGCGGTATAATCCGCATGTCCCGGTCTTGCGATTCTTCCGGTCTTATCGTAATCACCGCTTCTGGTATTGGTATTGGGAATCAGAATGCAAAGAGGCGTTCCGGTGGTTTTGCCGTTAAATACACCGCTTGCGACAATATATTCGTCCGCTTCCACCCTTGCCGTGGAAATGGCTCCCGAAGGTCTTCTTTGAGCCAGTTTTTCCTTAATGAAATTATCGTCGACTTCGATTCCGGGTGCGAGTCCGTCAAGCACGATTCCGATGTACGGTCCGTGGCTTTCGCCGAAAACGGTCATTTGTAAACTTTGTCCGAATGTGTTTTTCATATGATTCCTCTTGATATATATCCCTGCTTTGTTAACGATTACGCCAAAAGCAATTGCATCCTCTCTGACAGTTCTTCGGGCGTCATATCCCTTAATTCGAATGTACCGATTTGGGATACGTAAACCGTGGAAATCGTATTTCCGTTTAATTTTTTGTCATGCAAAACCGCATTCATGGCTTCATCAAAATCAAACGAATAAGTTACGGGAATATTTAACATCTTTAATATTTTTTCGATTCTCTCTTTGATTTTTTCGTCGCACATAACCGTCATTCCCAAGCCCACGCATTCGCCGTGAAGGAGAGCTTTGTCTGTATTTTGAAGCGATGCTTCGATACCGTGTCCGAGCGTGTGTCCGAAATTCAATACTTTTCTCAGTCCCGCTTCTTTTTCGTCTTTTTCGACCACATCGGCTTTTATCGAAATCGCTTTCCCGATTACATATTCGATATCGAGATCCTCGAATTTCGCGGTTTTTTCGAATACCTCGAAAAGTTCTGCGTCGAATGTTGCCGCCATTTTAATCGCTTCGACGAGTCCGTTGGATTTTTGTCTGTCCGAAAGAGTATCCAGAACATCGGGATCGATTAAAACTTTTTTCGGCTGATAAAAAGTACCGACGATATTCTTCACTCCGTTAAAATCAACCGCCGTTTTCCCGCCTACGGATGAATCGACCTGGGACAAAACGGTCGTGGGAATATTGTAAAAATCCACTCCCCTCATAAAACACGAAGCGGCGAATCCGGCCAAATCTCCGACGACTCCGCCTCCGAGCGCAACCACGCAATCCTTCCTCGAAAAATTGTTTTCAAGAAGGGCTTTTTCGACGGCGGCAAAATTATCGAGGTTTTTGCTTTCCTCTCCCTGCTTTAATACGAAAAGCGTTGCATCCTTGCACTGAGCGGCAAGCGTTTGGGCGTATGCAGGGGGAACTCCGTCATCGGTAACAATCATTACCTTACGGTTCAACTTAAGCTCCTCTTTTGCCTTTTTTAAAATTCCTCTTTCGATTTTTATTTCATATGCGTTTATTGGAAGATTAACTTTTACAATCATGTTTTTTCCTTTTCGAAAATCCGATTATATTTTCATATCCTCGATATATGTTCCGATAACTTTAATCATGTCGCATTCTTTTTCGAGTTCTTTTAACATCTTCTCTCCTTCGGGAGTATCGATATTTCCTTCAACCTCGGTATAAAAATAGTACTGCCAGTTTTCGTTTTTGGAGGGGCGGCTTCTTATGACTTTCATATTGTATCCGTGCTTACCCAGAATCGCAATGGCATCCGAAAGCGCTCCCGCTTCGTTTTTAACCGTAAACATCAATATGAAAGCAGCCGAAATTTTGTTTTTCAGCATACCGCCTTTTCTTGAAAATACGGCAAATCTCGTCGTGTTCTGGGCACTCTCGTTAATATCGTAATCAAGTATGGTAAGACCGTATAATTTCGCCGCTTCCTTGCTTGCGATGGCCCCCACCGTAATATCGTTTTTATCGGCGGTTTCCTTGGCAGCAATTGCGGTATTCTCGGCGGATATGCTCTTCAATCCGTGTCTTTTGATATATTCGCTGCACTGATCGAGCGCCTGAGGATGGCTTACAACGGTCTTTATCGACTCAAGCGAGCTGTCCTTGACACCGAGGAGGCATTGAGAAACTCCGAGTTCGTATACGCCGTTAACGTAAAGGTTTCCTTTGAACATTAAATCGGTAACCGAACCCACTTCGCCGGCATAACTGTTCTCAATGGGCAGAACCGCAAAATCGCATTCCCCGTTGCTTACCGCTTCATACGCTTCCGAAAAACTTCCGTATGATATTCTCTTCGCATCGGGAAGAATTCTTTCCGCGGAAATGCTTGCAAACGAGCCTTCTATGCCACTGTATGCCACTTTTACGCCTTCCATGAGTTTGTGCTGATAGCTTTTGGAAACATTCAAAACGCCCTCAAAGAAATCCCTGTAATATACGTCCAGTTCCTTATTGTTTAACTTCCCGGTATTTCTTTCGACGAGAACTTTTTCCCTTTCCCTGTCAACAACTGGAATGCCGTGTTCTTTTTTATAAGCCGCAACCGAAGCGCTTATCTGCATTCTCTGTTCAAACAAATCAATCATCTTTTCATCGATTTGTTCTATTCTGTTTCTGAGCTCATCCATCTGGTTCATGTTTGTGCCACCTCTTTATATTCTGCTTTATGACAGGCTGAAGGATTTCAAACCCCGGTCATAAAAAAGCACTGCCCCGAATAAGGACAGTGCAAACATAATCAATCTAATCTGTAGGCATCTATACTTTATTCGGCGGACTCAGACTTTCTGTTAAAAAAGTAAAAGGCAAAAAGGCTTACAAAAAAGTAGGCCTGAATAAAGTAATAAAAACCGTTGTTCAATTTGGAATTCACACTTATGGTGTTCATTGTCTTATCTCCAAATACGTTACTATATTAATCCGTAACATATTGTATCGTCAACACTTTTTTATTCTTCCTCTTCAAGGGGCTTGCCCTTCGAATTCCTCTTAATGCCAAGTTTTGACTTGAAAATACTGGAAATCTTGGCCTTTCCTTCGTCGGTGTCGAGGTCCGAAACGCTCATTTCGCCCTTTGAAACCATCATCATGATGGCAATATATGCTTCTCCGAGCGCAGCCGTAAGCGCTGCGGCTACCGATGCGGATATGACACCGCCCGCGATGGTGCCGACTCCGGGTATCATTTTAAGAAGTCCGGAAACAACCGTTTTGCCCATTACCGTTGTTCCGACGGTTCCGATGGTTGCTGATAAAAGAGCCGTAACCGTAGCTTTTTCCACGGGTATTCCGAATACGCCCGTAATCGAAGCAATCATTCCGATCTGCTCGGGAACAAGTACCGCCGCATCCGTAAAAGGAATGGGAATGGCGCCCGTAGCTGCCGCCGCTGCCGCTGCTGCCGCAACAATCGCATTGGCTTTTCTTCTCTTCATCTTAAGATTGGCTTTTTGAACCGCTGCGAGAGTATCCCTTAACGCCTCGGGAATAACATTGTTAACAATATCTATAAGCGTGTCCATTCCGTACGCCTTGATGACGTAATCTTCATCGATATCCACGTCGGAAGCGAGTACGGGAACAATCTGAGCCACCGCAAGGTTTTCTTTTTCTATCTCGGACAATAAAGCCTTTGCGTCTTTTTTGGAATATGACTGCGTAAGCACGATGATAACAGGAACGCAGAATTCATTTGCTTCATCAAGGAATTTTTTGATGAATTCTATTTCTGCTTCTTCAAAACGGTGCGAAGGAGTGCTGACGCAGTACCAGATACAGTGGATTGATTCGGAGATGCCTTTGATTGCGCCTTTCGAAAGAACATCTTTCGCTTCTTTGAGAAGTTCGTCTATGGCATTTTCGCCTCCGAGCTCCAAACCCGGCGTATCGTAAATTGCCAGGGGAAAATCTTCTATCTCGTATTTTCTGATGGACTGTGTTACGGGTTTGCCGATACCGGTCTGGGCGAGATTTCTGGAAAAGACATTGTTAATAAGGGTACTTTTTCCCGCACCCGTTTTACCCATGACCATGATATTCAGTTTTGTCATATTTTTTTGAACTTCTTTGATTGCAGCCATAATTCTCTCCGCAACATTTTCAGCCTGTAAGCTTTCCATCCCTGTCATTTGCGCCTCCTATTTTCTTTTCCTGACTATTCTGGGTCCGTAATTCTTGTCAAACGAAACGTCAACCTTGGGTTTTTGTTTTCTGTAAATATATGATGAAAACCAGTTAATGAATTTGGGCGCTATCAAAACGGACAATCCCGTAGCAATGATGGTCAAAAGAACGTAAAAAAGAATTTTAGAATTGTTTTTTTCTTCCATATCGTAACCTCCGCAAAAAATCATGCATGCCAAATACGAGAATATTTTATCATAGAGAAGCTTTTTCTTCAATCGACGCGCCTCTTTGTATTTTAGTGAACTTCGGCTTTTAAAAGTTTATCGTCCGAAGAATACACGAGTTTTAAAGAAAAGAATTCCCTGTTTTCTTCGAGCAGTCCGAAAAATACTTTATCGCCTTCCCAAATCGGAAGATTGCACACTTCGCTTATGGGAACCCACGTGAGTTCGCCCTCGTCGCATTCGATCATTTCTCCCTCGAATCTGTCCGAAGTAAAAAGATGCATGTACTCGACAATGTTTTCGCCGTAAACGAAAGTCACTATTCCTCTGGCTTTGTAATCAAGCAGCGTAAGGCCCGTTTCCTCCTTTACTTCGCGAAGCAGGCACTCGTCCGGGCTCTCCCCGTATTCAAAATGTCCGCCGACTCCGATCCATTTGTCTTTATTCAAATCTTTTTCTTTTTTGACTCTGTGCAACATCAGATATTTGCCGTCCCTGATGATATAACAGAGCGTTGTAAGTTTCGGTTCCATTTTTTACCAGTCACTTCCCCAATCTGTCGATCCCGAATCCCAGGAATCCGACGAACTCCACGAATCCCACGAATCGTCGCTTGACCACGAGCTCCAGGAATCCGAGGAATCCCATGTGCTCGAACTCCACGAATCCGATGAATCCCACGTACTCGAATCATATGAATGGCTGTCATAAATTTCACGGTTGTCTTCCACCCAGCTTGTAAATTCGCTAAACTGCGTTTCGGTATCCCAGTCGGGCAAAAACGAGTAATCAAATGCCAGAGCCTGATGCCTTAATTCCTCGGGAGCATAATCGGCTTCGATATATTCCCAGCCATCCGTATCGGAATCATATTTATACCAGCCGTCCTCCGAATAAAAATTATCATGATAATATACGTCATCGCCGTAAGAATAATATCCGTACTGCACGCTGTAACCGTATTGATAATCCTGATACATCATCGTATCCGTTGCATCGGTGCATTCAAGCGACGAATAATCGTTTTCCGAAACATAATACTTTTTTACTTTGTGAGCATCGGAAAGAACTTTTAACACTTCGCCGTCCGATACATCCTTCCACTCATCGCCTGCATATTCTATCCAGTTCGAATTGGAATAATTGCCGATGTGGTAATATGTTCTGTCGTTATACCTGTAATACCCGGGATCGGAAATCGCATTCTTATACGATTTAACCGAATTGACGCAAAAGGAAATAAGTATAATGATTGCCAGGACTCCGATTGTGGCAAATGAATCTATTATCTTGTTCCTTTTCATTGTTTCGCGGGAGTATCCCGATCCGCCGGACAGTGTTTCCCTGCCTTGGGAATCGTTTTGCGGCAGGTTGTTTTCTTTTTGGTTTAAAATCTCCTGCCTCATTCGCATTAATAGTTCGTTTACGGCATACGCCTCGTCCGTACCCTCGTATCTGATCGCTCTCTCGCCGGTGTCTTTATTTTTGTAAACGATAAAATTGCCGGTATTTTCATCCTTATAAATACCGAACGCTTTGGGCTTCCTGTAATTTTCCCCGATAAAAAACCTGGTTACTTCATACGGAGGTAACCCTTTTTCTTCATACCATTCTTTTAACTGTTCGATTGTAAGGGGCTGATTTGGTGCAGATTGTCTGACATACTCGTTTTTTGCTCCGCAGGAGGGGCAGTTTTCAAGCGTGTCATCATACATGTTTTCGCAAAACTCGCATTTGATTTTCATTTTTATTCCTCTTTGAATTCCCGAACCGTCGATAATAATTATACACGAATCAAAAGCACATTTGCAAATAATACGATACAATAAAATACGCTCGAAACCGGGCAAAGCGTTTGTTGATTTTTTGATAAACAGTAATAAAATTAAAATTATGGAATACCGTTCTTTAAACAGTTATCTCAAAGATACATTTAACACAAAAGTTTATAAGATTTCGATAAATGCCGGCTTCACCTGTCCCAATCGCGACGGAAAACTCGATAACAGGGGCTGCATTTTCTGTTCGGGCGAGGGATCCGGGGATTTTTGCGAATCATCCGCTCTTTCGGTCACCGAGCAGATTGAAGAAGGCAAGAAAAGAGTGTCCGCAAAGATTAGGGAAGGCGGAAAATACATCGCCTATTTTCAGGCTTTTACGAACACATACGCTCCCGTAGAAAGACTTCGCGCCGTTTTTACCGAAGCGCTTGGAAACCCCGATATCGTCGCCCTTTCGGTGGCAACAAGGCCGGACTGTCTGCCCGACGACGTGCTTTCGCTGCTCGGGGAATTAAACGAAATCAAACCCGTGTGGGTGGAACTCGGTCTTCAGACCATTCACCCAAAAACCGCGGAATATATCAGACGCTGCTACCCTCTTTGCGTATATGACGAGGCTGTTTCGAATCTTAAAAAACGAAACCTCACGGTTATCACCCACGTAATTCTCGGGCTTCCGGGCGAGAGCGAAAAAGACATGCTGGAAACGGTAAAATATGTGTGCGACGGCGGCATCGACGGCATCAAGCTTCAGCTTTTGCATGTGCTTAAAGGAACAGATCTCGCAAAAGATTACATTGAGGGAAAATTCGAATGCCTTTCGCAGGACGAATATATAAACCTTGTAATTAAATGTCTTGAAATAATTCCCGACAATATCGTGATTCACAGAATGACGGGAGACGGAAACAAAAAAACCTTATTCGCTCCAAAATGGAGTAGCGATAAGAAAAAAGTACTTAACGCTTTAACCAAAGCCATCCGTTCAAGAAAGTAAAAGATACCGTGTTCCGCTGCCTTGGCGAGATTGCTTTAATAACTTTCATAATGTATAATGTTTATATGGCAAAAAACATGTGAAAGGAGATTGCAATTATGGATAAGTACGCTTGCCCTTGCGGATATGTTTACGATCCCGAACTCGGAGATCCCGACGGAGGAATCGCTCCCGGAACGGCTTTTGAAGATATTCCCGATGATTGGGTTTGCCCCGTTTGCGGTCTGTCAAAAGACGCTTTTACAAAAGAATAATATAAAAAAAGTCATGAGACTTCAAACCTCATGACTTTTTTATTTGCTTTTTTATACGATTTATTTAAGACCCTTAACCCAGTTCCAGAAGGAAGTTGTTTCAACAGAGTCGTTTCTGCCGTTTGCCAAAAGATAATACTGGAGGCGTTTTCCCTGAAGAGGTCCCTTTTTGACAACATTGTATTCGCTGAAAATCTCGGTCTGCTTGGTTGTACCCGTCGCTCTGGGATTATCCTTGGTCCATGTTCCGTTGTAATAATATAAGGGTTTGGATTTTTCGGTTTTAATATACAAAATATAATATACCGTATACTTGTCGTGAGCGGTTACCGAATGGGCTTCCGCTTTGTCGTTAACCTGATTGCTTCCTAAAGCCATCATCAATATATACGGTTCGTTTGCGCCGGTCAGATCGGCTGTTTCGAGAACCTTTTTGGCGAAATCCGCCTGCGTCAGATCGACGTCTCCGTTCTTATCCGTGGGTTTTGCCCCGCCGGGAATTACGGGCGTGTTTGCGGGAGGATTTCCTTCGGACTGTCCGTACAATTCCGCAAGCTGGGCCTGTGCGGCCTGAAGACAGCATCTCGCATCAAGCAGATCCTGTTTTTCTCTGGCACGGTCTATATAACCCAAAAGGGCGGGAATAAGGATAGCCGCCAGAATTGCAAGAATAACAAGGACCACAATCAGTTCAACAAGGGTAAATCCTTTTTTTGAATTTTTGTTCATTTTCTTTGCCATATACAACTCTCCGTTTTTCTCTCCATTTTTATATCGGCATTTTCAGACAAAAATGAATCCTTTTTTCAATGATGTCTGATTACTTCAAATCGCTGAAGTTTTACAGCCTCATGAGATTCTATTCCGGCTTTGCCCTTAGCTATTTCTATCTGACAATCCACATCATCCACACCTTCGAGATCCGGAAGCAGCAGGCCTCTTCGGATTCCGTTTGTCACTATTACGCCGTATCTTTTCACATCAAGAAAATCTTTGGAGGGAATGTCTTCGATTTCGCCCAAAACATCCACCGATATTTCAAGTGCGGACAGTTCGCTCTTTTTTATCGGAGAAAATCTCGGGTCTTTCGTCGCGGCGCTTACGGCATTTTGAATTATCTCTTCGCCGATGCATGCGGCAGTGGGAAGAATTGTTCCGATACATCCTCTCAGCCTTCCGTATTTATGTATGGACACAAAAGTTCCGGCTTTCCGGTTCAACATTTCTTCCGGCAAATCGGAGGGCAATTCTATTTCTTTTTCGCCGTTTATATATGCTTCAATGGTTTTCTTCGCCAGTCTGACATATGCATCATCGCTCTCCTCTTCGGCTTCGTCTTCGGGGGCGTCGCCTGTCGGATAAAAAGAGCAGATACCGTAACCCACACCGGTTATATCCTCATGTGAATAAACCTCGGATTTCACGCTGTATCCGTCAAGCGCACCTGCCATAATGACAAAGGATCTGTGCCCGCACTCGGCGGCTTTCTGGCAAAACTTTTCATCGAAATCAAGGAGTTCTTTTAACGTGGCTCTCGAGCAGACATCCATTAATTTTTTGTCATATTCGACCCCTTCTTCGCAAAATCCGTAGGGGCCGTAATCGCGGAGTTTATGGGACAAATCCCCGCTTGCGACAAAAACGGTTTTTCTTCCCAAATTATCGGTCGCTTCACGGATTATTTCGCCGAGCCTTAAATGTGCTTTGTAGGAAAGAGAAGAAAGACCGATACGGATTATTTTGCCGCCTTTGTATGCTTTTCTGATAAAATAAAGCGGTACCGCGGTTCCGTGGTCGAGAGACGGATTTCTTTCATAATCGGTTCCCGCGGGAAAATCTTCCCTCGCGCAGAGTCCTTCGATTTCTTTGACAAGTTCGAAATCGTATTCTTCCGAAAATTTCACGTTTGGAGCGTTAAACATCGAAAAATCCCCGATGGCCTTTTCCCCCGGAGAAATGTGAAAATAATCATAATACATAGTGGCATGAGGACTGGATATTATTATGGTATCCGGTGCGATATCCGCTATCTGCCCTGCCGCTTTTTCGTATGCTTCAATTGTTTTTCGTACCTTTTCCTCGCTGCCGAGTCCTATTTCCGGAATAATAAGCGGCGGATGAGGTACGATAAAAGCTGCTTTAACCGACATTTTGCCATCCCCTTTCCCGTATTTTTATTATAAAACAGTAAAAGAGGTGTTTCAAATAATTTATAACCTTTTCTTATATGATTCCATCTGATATAATATAAGCGTTTTAGGGTTTATTTTACGGAGGACGATAATGAAAAAACTATTAAAAACTATATGTACCGTATCCGTCATTTTATCCGCATTGGTTGCATTGACGGGTTGCGGTGAGACTGCTGCCAAAAGACAAGCGTTATATGACTATCTTGAGCAGGTATCCGGCGACGTGACCGATCTCGAAATGATGCAAAAAACGGCGAATAACTTAAACACAGTCAATACTCTCTCTGAGACAGCCAGTTATGCCGCTTCCTTGGAAACAAGTTGCGAAAACCTTATTAAAAAAGCGGAAAAAAGAAATGCCGCTTTAACAGATCCGGAAATCAAAGAGATTGACGATTATTACATTCAGTCATTTACGGAAATGAGAAATTCCGTCAGAATGATTAAAGAGGGTGCTTTGGAATACGATTGGGATAAAATCAATGTAGCCCAGAAGCAGAGTGAGAATGCCACAAAGAGCTTTATCCGTTACGGCGAAATGATTGATGATTATATCAAAAAGTATGACATAAAGACCAACGCCGATTATGACAGAGTGCTTGCGCAGCTTAAGTCTTACAAATAACAAGTGTATTTTAACATATAAAAAAGAGGTTGCATGCAACCTCTTTTTTTCTTTATATATTTTAATTACGGAGTTGTTGACGTAGCTGCTGCGTAACCGCCGAGATCGTATGCTCCGGTTACAGCCGTTGCGGGCGCATCTGCAGTCCATGTGTTGCTGTAATAATAAATCGTATCGCCGCCCTGCGTATATTCTACATAATTAACCGTGTATGCGTCGTGCTGTTCGTTTAATGCCTTGTTTGCATCATATGAAGCTTTTGTAAATACTTTTACGCCTGTACATTCGGGAACGTCAGCAGTTGTATGAATTGTTTTCTTTCTGTTTGTAATTTCGGTTGCCGCTTTGCCTTCTCCGTAAAGAGATGAGAGTTCTGCCTGTGCAGCCGTTAAATATGATTTTCCGTTAAGAACGAGC
>JAGADU010000139.1 GCA_017613435.1 Lachnospiraceae bacterium
CACGGGATCGGCTGTTGTTTTTATCGTTACGGGCTTTTCCAGGGAAGTATTCTTTTCACGGTCGCGGTAAATGACATCGCATTCGGAAATCGTCAGTTCGGATATTGTCTGTTCGGGAATATAAGATACCCTTTCGTAAAATACAACATCGCTGTTCTTTTTAAATACATTGTTGAAGTTGAAACAGCTCCATTCGCGTGTTATGCCGTCCACGGACTGGCATTTGAGCGAGAGACCCAGATTTTCGCCGGTGCGGTTGCTGACTTTAAAACCGATCTTCACAGTGCCCGAAGAACCTAAAATATCGTCGGTTCTATCCTTATCGCTTGTATAGAAGCCCAAGATTTTTACGGTAATGTTTTCGTCCTCGTAAATAATCCCGTCTCCGTCCAAAGAATAATCGGCAACGCTGAATTTTACTACGGAATCTTTTTCGTTTAAATCTTCATTTTTCCTGAAATTATCATAATAGAGTTCGGCCTTGATTGACATAATCAATAAAAAAAGAAAGAATATCGTGCTCAGTCCCGACCATATGATTCTTTGGAGTGCTTCTCTGCTTAAACCATCGTTTCGTTTTATCTTTGCGTTTGCAATTTTGGACGAATTGATATTGATGTATGTATCGCTGACCTCATGTCGTTTAAGCCACTTCTCGTTGTTTTCGTATGATCCTCCGCAACCCGGACAGATTTTTTCTTTTTTGGTGTCAATCTTGCATCCGCAATATTCGCAGTTGATTATGGGATCTTTGATTTTGAGTTTGCTGACCTGTTTTTGAGCTTCTTTTTTGAATTCCTTTTTGCTTATAAGACTGCTTTTGATTCTGAAAAGATAAAAAACACTTGAAATAAAAAAGATTAAAGAACCCAGAAACAAAAGAAAAGATATAATAATACCCGTTACATCCATTGAAGTTCTCCCCGTAAAGTTTGAGTAATTTTTCGTCCCTATTTCGTATTATATGAAATGTATCAAAAAAAATATACATTATCACCGAAATTTCACATTTTTTTTCGGTCGAAAAAGGGCGCGCAAATACGATTGATACTTGAAAAAATGCCTTATTTTATGTATTCTTAAAGAGGTTGTTGTTACTTATTTTTTATACGAAAAGAGACGGTGGTGTTTATGGCAAAAAATTTATTGGAGATGGTTGCGTTTTGTGTATATCTTATATTCGTACTCGGTATAGGTATATTTTTCTTCGTAAGAAACAGAAAACAAACGGGTGACAAAGCGTACTTTTTGGGCGGAAGACAGATGAACGGTTTCGTTGCCGCACTTTCCGCCGGAGCTTCGGATATGAGCGCATGGGTTCTCATGGGCCTTCCCGGAGCGAT
The DNA here is from genome assembly GCA_017613435.1 of Lachnospiraceae bacterium. Lineage (GTDB taxonomy): Bacteria > Bacillota > Clostridia > Lachnospirales > Lachnospiraceae > UBA3766. The sequence continues at coordinate 1,344 of JAGADU010000139.1, forward strand.
TTATCTTTCCGGAATGGGACAGGTTTGGATTTCGGTAGGTCTTATGATTGGAACGGTTGCCGCATGGCTTTTTGTGGCGCCCAAACTCAGAAAATATTCGATTAAGGCTGACGATGCGATTACCATTCCTCAGTTCCTGAATAACAGATTCAAGGCACAGAATCCCGTGCTTCAGGCTGTGTGTGCGGTAATCTTTATCATAGTTTACTGCATCTATTCGGCATCGAGTATTTATGCATGCGGTACGCTTTTCAAAAGTATATTTGACTGGGATCCGCTTTTCTCCATGATCGGTGCGACGATTGTTATTCTTCTTTACACATTCCTCGGCGGCTTCAATGCGGTTTGCTGGACCGACTTTTTCCAGGGAATGCTTATGCTTATGGCTTTGATGGCGGCGCCCATTGTCGGGTTCTTTGTGATGAAAAAACCTGACTTTGTTCCTCTCAAAGAAGTTGTTACAAGCGAAAATTATTATAATATTTTGTCGAGCGGCAAATTTGATTATGAAAGTTTAAAAGATATTTTAAGCGGTCTCGGATGGGGACTCGGATATATGGGCATGCCCCATATTCTTGTTAGATACATGTCCATCAAATCTGAAAAAGAGATGAAAAGATCTCAGATTGTCGGATGTTTTTGGACAACGATTATTCTTATAATGGCTTCGGTGGTTGCGCTTGTTGCGCATCAATACCTCGGCAGCAACTACTTCCCCAAGGATGCAGAGGATCTGGTTTTCATCGAAATGGTTCGTTCTCTGTTCCCTGCACTTATTGCCGGAGTTCTTATGTCGGCGATTCTTGCGGCATCGATGTCAACGGCGGACTCGCAGCTTCTTGCTTCTTCATCCGCTTTTGCCACTGACTTTTACAAACCCGTAATCCGTCAGGAAGCAAAAGGAAAAGAAATGATGATAGTCGGCAGAGGCGTTGTTGCTTTAATATCCGTCATTGCCCTCCTGATAGCCGTTAACCCCGAATGTCAGGGCATTATGAAGTTGGTCGGCTGTGCGTGGGGCGCATTCGGATCCGCATTCGGACCCGCAATTCTGCTTGCGCTGTACTGGAGAAGATTTACATACAAGGGAGCGATTGCCGGTATTATCGGCGGTTTCGCAATGGATGCTTTCTGGTATTGCTGTCTTTCGGGTTCGGTAAAAAAATTATGTATTTTTGATACGGGAATTTATGAAATCATTCCGGGATTCGTATTCAGTCTTTTGATTGCGGTAATCGTATCCCTTATTGACAGAAAACCTTCAAGAGAAGTTTCGGATCTCTACGATGAAGTAACGAGAATGAGAGAGTAATTGTAATATAAGTGTAAAAAGGGGTCATATGCAAAAGAGCGAACTGGTTGAAAAACTCAAAAGCCGCTCGCTTGACAATATTCTTGTCGATATTTACTGTGACGAAAACAAGCTTGATTACCAAAACGCGAGATATATTGCCGCGAGCGAAAAATTCGAACAGCTTTACGGTGGCGGAGAAATAGCCGTTTTTTCCGCGCCCGGGCGTGTGGAGATAATCGGAAATCATACCGATCATCAACACGGCAAGGTCATAGCTGCGGCTGTCAATGCCGATGCGATAGCGGTCGTTAAAAAGACCGAAGACGGCTTTGTAAAAATTGTTTCGGGAGACAATCCCGAGATTGCGATAGACATTAATGCGCTGGATATAAGCGAGGAAGAAGAAAAGAGCACTTCCGCGCTTATCAAAGGCATGTTAAACGGACTTAAAGCCATGGGTTACGAACTCGGAGGTTTTTGCGCATACATTACATCCGATATTCCCATCGGCTCTGCGTTTGCGTCCTCGGCCGCATTTGAAACTCTCCTCGGAAATATTGTTTCGGGCCTTTACAACAGCATGAAGATTACCGCGCAGGAAATAGCCCAGATAGGACAGTATTCGGAGAATATTTATTTCGGCAAGCCCTCGGGACTTATGGACCAGACGGCCTGCTCGGTCGGAGGATTCGTATTTATTGATTTTTCCAATCCCGCAGAACCCAAAATCGAAAAGATCGAGTCCGATTTATCGGACTATTCGATATGCATTACGGACACCAAGAACACCAGCGGTGATTCCGGCACGGAATATTCGCTGATTGTTTCGGAAATGAAGAGCGTTGCCGCGGAACTCGGCAAAGAATTCTTAAACGACGTTGACAGAAACGAGTTTGAAAAGAATATCGCGATGCTTCGTACCAAATGCCCCGACCGCGCAATCCTTCGCGCCATGCATTTCTTCGCCGAAAACGAAAGAGTTGTCAAGGCGTTGAAAGCATTAAAGAACGATGATGCGGCGTCTTTCGTCAAAACGGAAAGAGAGTCGGGCAAATCTTCTTTTATGTACCTTCAAAACATCTGCTCGCCCACGGAATATTTAAAACAGGATCTGTCTCTGGCACTTGCGTTAAGTTCCGACTTCCTCGGCCCCGATGAGGCTTCGAGAATACATGCTTCGGGATTCTCGGGTGTTATGGAAGCGTTCGTTAAGAACGAGAACGTCGACAGTTACAAGGCGAGGATGGAAGAGGCATTTCCGGACTGTGTGGTAAGCGTTATGAAAATCAGAAAATTCGGGGGAATTCAGGTTATCTGATCAGGGGAAATTCGATGACTAAGTTTCGTAAAAGACCTTTTGAAATAGTACAGATAGGAGCGGCGAAAGATTTTATAAGCCGTTCTTTTGACGTCATTATATCATGCGTGATTATTCTGAACATCATCGTGGCATTCTTAAGCACTTTTAATTTGCCGGAAAATATTAAGAATGCATTGTATGTTCTCGAATATGCAACAACGATTTTCTTTACGATAGAATACATCTTAAGACTATTCACGGCGGATTTTCTTTATCCGAAGAAAACCAAAGTAATGGCCGTGATTGCTTTCATTTTCTCGTTTTACGGAATAATCGATTTCCTGAGTTTCTTTCCTTTTTACCTTCCGTTCTTTACTCCGACGGGTGTTGCGGTATTCAGACTTTTCAGGGTTTTCAGAATATTCAGACTTTTTAAAATCAATTCGCAGTTCGATGCATTTAACGTCATCGTTGAAGTTTTAAACGAAAAGAAACAGCAGCTCATATCCTCGGTTGTTCTTATTCTCATGCTTATGCTCTCCGCATCGATGCTTATGTACGGAGTAGAGCATGAGGCACAGCCCTTGGTTTTCGAGAATGCTTTATCGGGCTTCTGGTGGTCGATGGCAACCGTGTTTACGATAGGATACGGAGATATATATCCGGTAACCTTTGTAGGAAAAATGCTGGCATTGATAATATCGTTCTTAGGCGTCGGTATCGTGGCGATTCCCACGGGTATCATTTCCGCGGGATTCGTTGAACAGTTCTCGAAGATTGACATGTATAAGGGTCACGGCGAGGGACATGAGCTTGAATTTATCACCGGCGTTTTGAACGAATCGCACAAATGGGCGGACAAAGCGATAAAGGATATCGTTGTGCCTCCGCAGTCTTTGATAGTGATGGTAATAAGGGACGGGAAAAATATCGCACCCACGGGAAATACCGTTCTTAAAGCAAACGATACGGTCGTTATCGCAGCCAAAAATTACAGGGACGAAGACATTCATCTTAACGAACTTCCGATGCTCGAAGGCGACAAATGGCTCGGAACGGAAATAAAGGATTTGAATCTTTCTCCCGATGAGAAAATCGTAATGATAAGAAGAGGGCAAAAGATTATTATTCCAAGCGGAAATACCGTAGTCAAAAAAGGCGACGCCCTTGTCATGTATCATATGGAGTAGTTTCCGAAAGCCCCCGCATTTAAACAAATATGGGGGCATTCGTTGATAATAAGCACAATATATGGTAAAATGATTTCTGTATATGTGATTTATCACGTTTTTTGTTTTAAGACAAAAGAAAAAACGGAGGCAGTATGGAAAAAGTAGAAAATTATTATGCCGAATTTGACAGAAAAGATAATTTGAGTTTTGACAGCAAGGTTGTTCACGGTGCACTCGGCTGCGATCCCATAAGCGGAGCGGTCAGTTTCCCCATTTTCCAGACGGCAACTTTCAGACATAGAGATTTCGGTGTGTCCACGGGATATGATTATTCCAGACTTCAGAATCCGACAAGACAGGAACTCGAACGTACGATGGCCATCCTCGAAGAGGGTGCGCAGGCTTTCGCTTTCACTTCCGGACAGGCTGCAAGTATGTCGGTATTCGATTATTTAAAACGCGGAGAGCACTGTCTTTTGTGCGACGATCTGTACGGAGGAACACACAGAATCGTCGAAGATATTTTCAGGGTTAACGGAATCGAGATTTCATACGTTGATATGTTCGACGTTGAAAACGTTAAAAAAGAAATCCGTCCCAATACCAAGATGATTTTCCTTGAAACTCCCACCAATCCCATGATGAAGGTCGGAGATATCAGGGGAATCGCAAAAGCGGCACATGAAGCAGGCGCACTTTTTGTTGTGGACAATACATTTATGACACCGTATTTCCAAAAGCCCCTGACAATGGGTGCGGACATTGTCGTTCACAGCGGCACGAAATACCTTTGCGGTCACAATGATGTTATAGCGGGTATCGTAGTAATCAAAGACGAAGCGCTCACGCATCATTTCCAGGTTCAGTTAAAGAGCCTCGGCTCGGGACTCGGACCCATGGACAGCTGGCTTATCATAAGAGGATTGAAAACCCTGTCACTTCGTATGAAAAAACACAACGAAAATGCAATGGAAGTGGCAGCATGGCTCAGAAAACATCCCAAAGTTAAAAAGGTTTATTATGTCGGATTCGAAGATCATCCGGGATACGAACTGAATCTTAAACAGGCTTCGGGATTCGGCGGAATGATATCGTTTGAACTCGACAGCGAAGAGAGTGCGAGAAAGCTTTTGTCAAAAGTTAATATGATATTGTTTGCGGAGAGTCTCGGCGGAACCGAAACCCTGGTTACCTATCCGATCACGCAGACTCACGAAGATGTTCCCGACGATATCAGAAGAGCGCTCGGAATCAACGAAGCGTTCATCAGAATTTCGATCGGAATCGAAGATCCGAAAGACATTATCAATGACCTTGAGCAGGCTTTGAATTCATAAATTTTCGAACGAAGGTGTGAAATGAAAATACCTTTTACCAAAATGCAGGCATACGGTAACGATTACGTGTATGTCAATGCGTCTGATTTTACGGATATTAATTGGAATGAAGTGGCGATTCAGATTTCTGATCGCCATTTTGGCGTTGGTGGGGACGGTCTCGTGCTCATCTGTCCGTCGGATAAAGCTGATTTTAAAATGCGCATATTCGATCCCGACGGAACCGAAGCGGAAATGTGCGGCAATGCGGTAAGAAGCGTGGCAAAATACGTTTATTATCACAAAATGACCGATAAAACCGCTCTTACCATAGAAACTCTCGGCGGAATCAAAAATCTGTATTTGACAGTGGAAGACGGCGAAGTCGTGAATATCGAAGCCGAGATAGGCGAGCCGATTTTTGCTCCGAAAGCCGTACCCGTTGACTGCGACAAAGAAGAATTTGTAAACGAGACTGTCAGGGTTAATCTTGACGGCAGAATCATGAATGTAAAAATGTCATCTCTTTCATGGGGCAATCCTCACACGGTTATTTTTACCGACGATTTGGAAAACCTCGATATTGAAACCGTTGGGCCCGCGATAGAAAACCATCCTATTTTTGCGAAGAGAACGAATGTTACTTTTGCGCGCGTCATCGACAGAAAAAACATTCAGATTCGAGAATGGGAAAGAGGCTGCGGCGAAACCATCGGCTGCGGTACGGGTTGCTGCAGTGCGCTTGTTTTTGCCAACCGACTCGGATTATGCGACAGGGAAGCCACCGTAATGCAGATAGGCGGTCCTCTCGAAGTCAAATGGGACGATAAAGGGCTTGTACATATGAAGGGCCCGAGTTTCGTCGTTTTCGAAGGAGAATACGATTATGAAAATTGATAAATTGATGGACGGCGTTTTGTTCGAAACGCTTTCCGGATCGCTTGACAAAGATATAGTTTCGGTGGTTTATGATTCGAGAAAAGTTGAAAAAGGCTCTGCTTTTGTATGCCTTACCGGTTTTAATACCGACGGCCACGAATATATCGCTTCCGCCATCGAAAAAGGAGCAACGCTCATCATAGTCGAAAAGGATGTCGAGATTACAAACGAAGACGTAACATTTTTAAAGGTCATCAATTCGAGAACGGCGCTCGGCAAAATAGCTTCGAATTATTTTGACAATCCCGCGGGCAAACTTATTCTGGTCGGAGTTACCGGAACCAAGGGAAAAACCACCACAACGCATATGTGCAAGAGCATCATGGAAGCTTCGGGTGTAAAAGTCGGAATGATCGGAACAATCGGTGCGTATATCGGCGATGAGCATATTGAGACGAAAAACACCACGCCCGAATCTTTTGAACTTAACGAACTTTTTGACAGAATGGTCAAAGCCGGCTGCAAAGTCGTGTTTATGGAAGTTTCTTCCCAGGCCGTAAAGCTTGATCGAATTGCAAATCTTCACTTCGAAATAGGTGCGTTTACCAATCTTTCGCCCGATCATATCGGGGCCGGCGAACATGCTGATTTCGAAGAATACAAGAATTGCAAAAAAGCATTTTTCAAGCAGGTTGAGACCGCGGTTATAAACATCGATGACGAATATGGTCTCGAAATGGCCGAATATCCTCATAATTTGAGAACGGTTTCCGTTAAAGAGAGTGCGTATCTTTACGCAAGCGACATTAAGAATATCTGGGAAGAAGACATTATCGGCGTATCTTTTAAAATGCACGGAGATATCGAAACAGACATTGCGATAGGAATCCCCGGCATTCACAATGTGGACAATGCGCTTATCGCCGCGGAGATTGCGTATATTCTCGGCGCATCGGTTGACGATATCGTAAAAGGACTCAAAAACATTCACATAAAAGGCAGAACCCAGCTTGTGAAGGAAGCGCTTCCCAAGGGTACATTTATTATCGATTATGCCCATAACGCAATAAGTACCGAGAGCCTTCTTTCGACTCTTCGCGCATACAATCCCGCAAAGCTCACTTGCCTTTTCGGCGGCGGCGGAAATAAACCCGTTGCCAGACGTCATGACATGGGTGAAGCGGCGTCGAGATTTTCGGATTACATTGTGCTTACGGAGGATAACCCCAGATTTGAAGAGATCGACGATATTAACAAATCGATTATCGAAGGCATTAAGGAGCATGACTGCCCTTACGAAGTTATCTATGACAGAAAAGAAGCGATAGAGCATCTTTTGGATATTTCAAAGCCCGGGGAAATCGTTGCGCTCATCGGCAAAGGACATGAAACCTATCAGGAAGCCAAGGGTGTGAAAAGACATTTTTCGGAAGAAGAAGTTATTAAGGATTACATGAAAAAAATCACAAAATAAAACGACGGTAAAGATATGGATAAGAAAAAGATTGTATTTATAATATCGGCAGCAGCTTTTACACTGCTTTTCGCCCTGCTTGCTGTTTTTGTGTTTCCCAAAAAGAAATATACTTTCCCTTTGGACACATCAAAAACGGACATTATTATAGTGGGCGACAGCCTGTATGCGAACGGTATAAACGATGTCAGGGAACTGGCTTCGTTTGTATTGGAAGCTACCGATGCGGAAGTTCAGAACTGCTCCATTGGGGGCACGACGGCTTCGAAATTGAATAAGGGCAACGAAGTCGATTATTACGGCGATTTGCTCAATTTCCACAATGTGTCGAATATTATCTGCACACATGACATTTCTTCGGTTTCGGACAATGTAAAAAGCCTGACTTCTAATTACGATGCTTCATACGTAAAGATGAAATATCTTGTGGGAACGGATTTGAACAAAGAGGATTTTCTGATTGTAAATTACGGAATCAACGATGTGAATTTAAGAGTCCGGACCAAATCGGAAAACCCTTATGACGAATATACTTTTGCCGGAGCGATGAGAGCAGGGATTAAAAGAATTCACGAAAAATATCCCGATCTTAAAATCATTATCGGAGAAGTAACTTATACGACATATATTCAAAACGGCGAGCCCGATGAATCTTTCGATGAAGTTACGGATGCTTACAGAGACGAATATAATGAGGAATTAAAGAGAATCGCCGATGAATTCGATAATGTTTATTTCTTTGAAATCAGTCAATACATGGAAATAAACAAGAATAATTACGAAACTTATCTGGCTGACGGATTACATCTTAACGAAGAAGGTAAAAAGCGTTATTCGGCTGCTCTTGCCGAGTACCTTGAAGAATTGAAATGATGGATAAAAAAGAAAAAACAAAATCAATAATTAAATATCTGAATATTGTCGGAATGGCTGCATTTACCGCTGTTACCGCAGTTCAGACGGTGCTTGGAATCATATGGATTTCGAAGAATCTTTTTGTATCGGAAGGAGTTAAAACATCGGTCTTCAGATATAAAGGACTCGGAACTGAAGTGATTATGTTTGCGGCATGCGTACTTCTTTTGTATACGGTTATAAAAGATGTGCTCGGACAAAAGAAACCGCTTGCCTGCTGTATAATCGTTGCACTTTATATTACTTCGCTTCCGATAGTTTTAAGCGTGAATTTCGATGCGACCCTGTTTGGAGTCTGCATTGCGCTTTTGCTTTTCCAGCTTGTATTTTTGCTCAGATATTTTTACGGACAGCACGAAAGAAGGCTTTTCCTTCTTGTCGGAAATCTTGTTGTTCTCGTGCTTCTCTCGTATCTTAACAGGGCAGCGTTTTGGATCGGTATTTTTGAAACCTTTGTATTCCTCACCATTCAGCTTATAAGAAATATCGGAATCAGAAGAAAGAACATCGGAGACAAATCCTGGAGAAATACGCTTCTTTTGTTCTGTATCCTGATTATTATCATGCTTACTCCGCAGTATTGCGAATACAACAATATCAAACACACGCTCTACAGTCAGTCGGTTGAAGAGCAGCTTGCCGCGAGAGTGCTCGTTCCTTACATAGAGGCCGAAACGAGAGCCAACCAGAACCAGTATATTCTCGGTGTTATAAGAAAAGAAGATTTTTCCCTGGGACATCCGTATCAGAGTTTCAGAAATATCATCAAGAGATATGAAAAAGACGATCTCAACATGGATACCATCTGGAACAATCTTTACAAGAACGCATATTACAGATACAGAAAAACCATTGTCAAAAGATATGTAAGGGATACCGCAAGAGGTTATCTTGCGCCTTTCCTTATAAAGAGTGAAATGACTTCGGAAGAACTGCCGGTACATCACGGATTCTATTTTGCGAAATTCGCAAAACATTCGCCCGCGTTATCGGAAGTATATATGAAATTCGGATTGTTTGGATTGTTTGGTGTGACTGCCTTTTCCCTCGTCCAGATTATCGCTGCCGTAATAATCGATCTGATTACAAAGAAAGGCAAATTCAAACTGGAAGAGGGAAGACATAAGAAAATAGAAGCAATTATTCTCGTGCTCTTCTTCGGTATGGCGTGGACCGCAATTCAGACGGTGTTTACGCTCGAAGGCACATCATATGTTTCGAGTATGGGATCGACGCTTGTATGGCTTATTATTTCCTCGTTCGTCTGGTTTAGAGACGTTTCTCGAGAAGAGTAAAAAGTCGATCGGTTATCATTTCTTTTCCCTTTTTGTTGGGAGTGATACCGTCTTTTTCAAGATAAGCCGTAGCATTGTCTTCATTTATCAAAACGCCGCTGTACATGTCTATGTAAGACACGCCGAAATAACTGTCGATTAATCTTGCGGCTTTATAATTTTCACTGATGTTTCCGTATCCTGTGTCATACATTGCACAGGATATTTTTTTGCCGTTTTCATCCGTTGCATAGCAAAAAGCGGGTGAAACGAACACGTACTGAACTTCCGGATTCATGTAATTGTAAAGGAAAACGGAAGTGTACAAAGCACCGATCAAAGTTGACGAATTTTCGGTCTGGATATCAACACCGTTGTCATTATATGCATAAGGCATGTTTCCGTTTAAATAATCGTGTCCGTCATAACAGAACATAACGACTTCGACCGAATTGAAATCAAGGTTCTCGAGTGTTGTGAGAACTTCTTTGTATCTTTGTACGTCGTATTTGGAAGAATCGAGATTGTCCAGGGCACGGTAATGCTTGGAATAATCATCGAATCTTATACCGAGTGCCAGCCATTCCATCGAAAAATAATCCAGGGGGCATTCCTCGGGAGAAGTCTCTTCTTCGGTAGCTGTCGATATATATGTTCCGGGAAGGCAGCAGTTTATAATCTGAACATCGGGAAGTTTGGACTGAAGGTCGTCCAATATGCTTTCGTTTTTGTTCAATCCGTCACAGTAAGTATCGTTTCCGAAAACAAGAACGGTGGAAGTACCGTCAAAAGATTCGGGATTCAGAACAGTTCTGGGCATAAGGATTATATTGTCCTTTGTGTCCAAAGCAACCAGATCGGGGTCGACCGTACCGTATTCCTTGCCACGGTTCCAAACGGCAATTCTTACTACAAATATTATAACTGCGATAAGTACCAATAAAGGAAGTGCGCAAAGTATTATTCTCGGATAATTGGGAACTCTTCTTTTTTTCTTTTTTTGCATAATATATCTCCGTTAATAATTCCGCCAAACATTTTATCCTAAGCATCCCCTGAAACTTAAACATATATTACATTATATTGTGCGCAAATGCAAACAAATGACATATATATTGAAAAGACCGTTGCAGTATGATAATATTAACTTTGTATGAGTTTTTAAAGAGGTAGTTTATGAAGAAAAATATATTTGATACAGAAATAGAAATGATAGATCTCGATACAATAGGAAATCTGGAAGTATCCTATGATGAACTCGCGGAACCGAATCAGCAGCTCGGAAACGATCTTGAGATGGTGATGAGGGAGACGCAGGTCTTTTCATCTGAGGAAGTTTCCGCCGCGATGGACAGAAGCGGTTATGAAAATTTTGACGATACCAAAGTTATCGAGACAAATATCGATGAGCTTTCATCCGTAAGCGAAGGAGAAACTTTCGAGCAGTATGCCGGCAATTCCGATTCGGAATTGTCTGACGGAGCATACGGTGAGTATTATGCGGATAACGGCGAAACGGGAACCGAAACATACGACAGCTATGTTGCGGCAGACGATTCGTACGAATTTGAAGCGGAAGAACCTCCCAAGCCCAAAAAAGAAAGCGTAAGAAGAGAAAACTTCGAAAGAAGAGAATCGGTCTCAAGAAGAGAAAGCGCTGCAAAAAGAGAGGGTGCGCAGGGAAGAGAGAAAGCTGAGAGAAGAACTTCTTCCAATCATAAAAACGGCTCCGCTCATAGAAACGCAGCAGCTCATACCGGAGCAAACGTTCATAGGAATTCAGCTTCCCATGCCGACAAATCTTACCGTCATAACGCGTCCGGCACTAAAAACGGTTCAGCTCACAGACAAAACGACAGACAAAGGGAAAACGCAAATCACAGAAAACCGGCATCCCGCAGGGATGAAGCACCTGTATTTGAACTCGGAATGGTGGAATATCTGGGAATCGGAGTCGGAGCAATCCTTGTACTTTTGCTTGTGATTCTGGGAGCAAAACTTATCGGAAACAACATCAACAAGAAAAATATGAATCAGTTTGCTTCACTGGGTGCGCTTTATTCCGATATTGACGGCATAGGAGATAAAGGAATAAATGCAATCGGAACGAAAGTGTTCGAAAAGAGTCTTTCGTCTGTTGAGGATGTTCCCGAAGTCGATGAAGACGAAGAGGAAAAAGAGGAAATTAAGGATGCCGATGCGATTTCGGTTAATTTCTCTTCGATTGAAAAGGACTTAAAGATTAAATTTACAAGCAAGAAGACCGGCAAACTGGTTACCGGAATTCGCTTCGAAGTAACCGCGAAAGGTCCCAAAGGGGAGAATTTCAGCTGGGTTGATACCGATATGGACGG
>JAGADU010000140.1 GCA_017613435.1 Lachnospiraceae bacterium
ACTGCGAGACCATAGAAATCAACGACCGATTCATAGATGTCTGCGGCGTTGACGATCCGACGAGATTATACGAAAAGCAATTTGTCGGACAGCTGGACAACGCTTATGCGAAGACCGATGAAGAGCATTATAAAATTCTTTTGACACACAGACCCGAAAGGGTGGATTTATATGCAAAATATGATTTCGATCTTATTCTCGCGGGTCACGCGCACGCGGGTCAGATAGTCATTCCCTTTGTAAAAAGAGGGTTGTGGGCACCCAATCAGGGCGCTTTTGCAAAATATATAAGCGGTGCGTACGAACTCGAAAACGGAAGCATACTGGTGGTAAGCAGGGGGCTTGCGAGGGAGAGCACGAGGGCGCCGAGATTTTTTAATCATCCGGAAATAGCGGTTATCGATTTTTAACAGGAAAAGGAGGCATTTATGGAATTCAGAAAAATATTCGATACCATTCCCGACAAATTCGACAAATACAGACCCAGATACAGCAAGGAACTTTTCGATGCCTTAACGGAATATGCGAAAATCGGTCCGGGCGTTGACGTACTTGAAATCGGTCCGGGAACAGGCCAGGCAACGGACCCCGTTTTAAATACCGGATGCAATTACAATGCCATCGAACTCGGAGAGCATTTATATGAAAAAATGAAGGAAAAATACGGTAAATACGGGAATTTTCACATCGTAAACGACGATTTTATCACGCATGATTTCAAAAATCGGAAATTCGACATGATTTATTCGGCCACGACGATTCAGTGGATTCCCGAAGAGATTGCTTTTTCGAAGACATACGACCTTTTAAAGCCCGGCGGAACGCTTGCGATGATGCTCACGGTTTCGGATTACAAATCGGCCAACGAGCCTCTTTACAACGACATTCAAAAAGTCTATGACGAGTATTTCAAGCCGGAAACGAAATATGAGCACGGCGGTTTCAGATATGACAACGCGCCCGCCTACGGATATGTTGATTTCGAAAAAAGAGAATTTTACGGCAAAAGAGAAATGACGACAGACGAATATGTTTCGTTTTGCCAAACGCACTGCGACCACATGGTAATTCCGGAGCCCTACAATACGCAGTTTTTCGAGGGTTTGAGAAACGCCGTCACCAACCATGGAGGAAAGGTCATATTTAACGATACATATGTTTTGTATTTAACAAAAAAGCGGGGTATAATGTAAGATAGCAAAAAATGCTGCGGGGTTGAATTAGTCAGCCCCGAAATTTATAATATTAACTATCACTTCGTTTACAGAGGTATTTATGGATAATAAAAACGACAATTCCAACAGAAACGACAACAGGAGATCAGGCGGTTTTCTGACATATTTGGTCTTCTTTATGTTTATAGCCCTTATCGGAATATGGATTTTCAGATTCCTTAAAAACGACACATCCAAAGAGATAAGCTACAATGATTTTCTTAAGATGGTTGAGGAAGAAAAGGTCGAAAAGGTCGTGATCCGCTCGGATACCATTGAAATTACCGAAGCGACCGGCGAAGAAAAAAAGAGCGATATCTTTTTCGGAAACGTGAAAAATTCTTTCTACACGGGAAAAGTTGAGGAGGATGAGACTCTTACCAACAGACTCCTCGAAAAAGGCATAGTCGTTGAGGGTGAAATACCGGATAATTCGCTCCAGGTATGGGGCTTTATTTTCTCATATGTTATCCCGATAGTTTTATTCCTTGTGCTGGGATTTCTCATCTTCAGAAGAATCAGTTCCTCCGACGGCGTCGGCGGCATTATGAATGTCGGAAAGTCCAATGCGAAGGTCTATGTGCAAAAAGAGACCGGCAAAACATTCAAGGATGTAGCGGGCGAGGACGAGGCAATCGAGTCGCTCCAGGAAGTCGTTGATTTCCTTCACAATCCCGACAAATATGTCAAAATCGGTGCAAAACTTCCCAAGGGCGCGCTTCTTGTAGGCCCTCCCGGAACAGGTAAAACGCTTCTTGCGAAGGCCGTTGCGGGCGAAGCCCATGTGCCTTTCTTCTCGCTTACGGGTTCCGATTTCGTGGAACTCTATGTCGGTGTCGGCGCATCCAGAGTAAGAGATTTGTTCAGAGAAGCGGAAAAGAGCGCTCCCTGTATTATTTTCATAGATGAAATCGATGCAATCGGACGAAGCCGTGATTCCAAATACGGCGGCGGAAACGAGGAAAGAGAACAGACCTTAAACCAGCTCTTATCCGAAATGGACGGTTTTGACGGCAAAAAAGGTATCATCATCCTTGCTGCCACCAACAGACCCGAAATCCTTGATAAAGCGCTTCTTCGTCCCGGACGATTTGACAGAAGAATCATCGTTGAAAAGCCCGATCTTAAAGGCAGAATCGAAATCCTCAAGGTTCATTCAAAAGACGTTAAGCTCGACGAATCCGTGGATTTCGAGGAAATCGCACTTGCAACCAGCGGCGCGGTAGGTTCGGATCTTGCGAACATGATTAACGAAGCTGCCATTTTTGCCGTTAAGAACAAAAGAGAATACGTTTCGCAAAAAGACCTTTTCAACGCCGTAGAAGTAGTACTTGTCGGAAAAGAAAAGAAGGATCGAATATTAAGCGAACAGGAAAGAAAGATAGTGTCTTATCACGAGGTCGGACACGCTCTTCTTTCGGCGCTTCAAAAGAACTCCGAACCCGTTCAGAAGATCACGATCGTTCCCAGAACCATGGGTGCGCTCGGATATGTAATGCAGGTTCCCGAGGAAGAAAAATATCTTAATTCAAAAGAAGAATTGCATGACATGATAGTCGGCCTGCTCGGCGGACGCGCTGCCGAAGAAATTGTATTCGGCTCCGTAACGACGGGTGCGTCAAACGATATCGAAAAGGCCACCAATATAGCAAGAAGCATGGTTACCCAGTACGGCATGAGCGAGAAATTCGGACTTGTCGGACTTGAAACCGTGGAGAGCAGATATCTTGACGGAAGAACCGTGTTAAACTGCGCCGACAGAACCGCGGCTGAAGTTGACAACGAAGTCATCTCGATACTTGCGGGCTGCTACGTGGAAGCCAAGAATCTCCTTTCGGAAAACCGCGAAATCATGGATAAAATCGCGGCTCATCTTATCGAAAAAGAGACCATCACCGGCAGAGAATTCATGGAAATCTACTGCGCCGAAAAAGGCATTCCGGTACCCGAACCCAAGAATCCTTTGAACAAATCCAAGGTTGATGTCAAAGTGGATGATGATTCCAAGACCGGCGAAGAAAAAGAAGCCGAAAAAGCCGGCAAGGCAGACGAAGATTCCGCGAAAGCCGGCGACGAAGATTCGTCAAAAGCAGCAGGCAAAGAAAAAGCCAAAGACGATTCCGCGAAAGCCGACAGCGAAAAAACTTCGAATAACGAAGGCAGTGAAGAATCGGCAAACGCCGACGATTCCGCGAACGCCGACGAAAAATCCCCGGAAAAAGCCGATGACGAAGATTCGTCAAAAGCAGCAGGCAAAGAAAAAGCCGAAGGCGATTCCGCGAACGCCGGTTCCTCAGGACCCGAAGAAAAGGAAATGACCGAGAAAGAAAAAGCGCGTGCTTTGGAAGAAGAGGAATTGGAAAAAGCCAAGGCGGAAATCAGCAAGGAAATTTTTAACCGCATTCAGAACAGAGCATTCAAATTCGAAGACGACGAAGACAAATAATCGGGAGTCCGGATGAAC
>JAGADU010000141.1 GCA_017613435.1 Lachnospiraceae bacterium
CGTCAGAATCAGGAATATCGCGATGCCGAACAGTACCAAATCGGGCAGGAAAAGAATACCCCTGTGGTATTTGTTGGAAGAGTCAAACCAATATAACAGTCCCGTAAACTGGGATAAGATCAGAATCACAAGACTGATGACGGATATCGAATATACTATTCTTATTCTTCGTCTTCCGGGAACTCTGTATTTAACACCCGCCGATCCGAAAAGCTGAACGGATACATACATCGAATAGGCGAGCAAAATCAAAGCCGTGGCAAGAAAAACAACAAAATTGGACGTTCTTGTTCCGACGAGGCCTTCGGTTCGCAAGTCTCCCGAAAAATGATAAGCGAAGAAATCACTGTAGAGTAAAATTCCCGCAAGGAAATTGCAAATCATGATTATTTTATTGCTTAAATTTTTCCTGTCCGCGGTTATTATATGCAGCGCCAGGAAAAGTGATACAAGTAAACAAAAAGAGCCTTCAAACAGAAGAAACGCTTTTTGTATCGACATGGACTCGTTCAAGATAAAATCCTCCGTTATGCTCCTATATATAGTTATCGTATTTTTTGGATATTATTTCAATACATAAATTGCGAAAAATCCGTGAATTTGCCTCTTTGTCATTGTTTCGTCACGCAATCGTACTTCTTATGACAAAAACAGACCGGAAATAATCCGGCCTGTTTTTCATATATTGCTGTTTTTTAACGTTTAACAAAAGATACTATGCTCTGTTTGGATTGTCTTCCGATAATTCTGTCCGCAACTTCCCCGTTTTTGAAAAGCATCATGTTGGGAACGCTCATTACTCCGTATTCTTCCGAAAGATTTTCCGCATCGTCATAATCGATGGCAAAAAAATCCACTTCGGGATTCTCGTTTGAAACCTCCTCGAGAATCGGAGCCATCATCTGGCACGGTCCGCACCAGGTTGCAAAAAAGTCAACAAATGCGGGTTTATCGTTCTTTAATACTTTCTCTTCGAATTCGTTTTCCGTAATGTGAATAACTGCCATATCTCTTCCTCCTGTTTTTGATTTTTTCTTAAAATGTTACCTTACGCTTCATCGATTTGATCGAAATGTCCGAGTATTTTGTACAAAAGATTGTAAAGCTGCGTCGCTTCCTTTTCGCTTAGTGCGACGCATCCTCCCATGGCCCCCGGTACTTTGACCATCCGGTCTCTTAATTTCATGCCTTCCCCGGTCACGGTTATTATTACGCCTCTTGCGTCGTCACTGCTTCTTGCTTTGCTTATATATCCCTTGCTCTCAAGTTTGTTGATAAGCGGCGTCAGTGTTCCTGAATCAAGGTACAGACATTCGCCGACTTCCTTTACGCTTGCGCTTTTCCTCTCCCACATAACCATCATCGTTATGTACTGCGTGTATGTCAGATCGAATTCGTCAAGGAGCGGTTTATAATGCCTCGTTACGGCTTTGGCGCATGCATAGAGCGGAAAACACAACTGATTCTCAAGTTTTAAACAATCGTACTTACTCATCTTTTCGTCCCTTTATTTCATAAGTTCATCGACAAATTTCGCTACTTCCTTCATGTCAACCGTGGGCTCGAATCTCGCGACCACCTCGCCCTTTCTGTTGACTATGAATTTAGTGAAATTCCATTTGATTTCCGAATTGTTTTTGTAATCCCTGTCTATGCCTTTAAGCATTGCGGACATTGCGATTGCCTTCGGACCCTTGCCGAAACCTTCGAATGTCTTTTGAGACTTGAGATATTTAAAAAGTTCTATCGCGTTCTCTCCGTTCACGTCGGATTTTTTCATCTGGGGAAACTGCGTATTGTATTTAAGCTGACAAAATTCATGTATTTCGTCGTCGGTTCCGGGTGTCTGACCTGCGAACTGATTGCAGGGTACATCGATTATCTCGAATCCGTTTTGATGATGTTTTTCGTAGATTTCCTCGAGTGATTTGTAATGCGGGGTAAATCCGCAGCCTGTTGCTGTATTTACTATCAAAACAACTTTGTTTTCATAATCTTTCATCAACACATCGCTTCCGTCGCGGGCGGTTACTTTCAAATCATAAAAGTTCATTCGGCACCTCCTTGGATTTTGTTTTTAAATTTGATTGTGTACAATTTAATTGTACGCAATCTATTTTATTTGTCAACACTTTTTTTCGTATTTTTTTAAATATGTTTTTTAAGTTCGCAAATACTGTCGGTATAAAAATTTTTTTACTATCTGTATTGTTTGTATGTTCATTTATCCTGACGGCAATGCTATAATTTTCTTAATGAAAATCAAGAATACCAAGGAGGATCTCATGATTATACAATTGGCACAAAACATTAAAAGCAACAGAAAAAGGCTGAATCTGACCCAGGAAAACCTTGCGGAGGTTTTGAATGTCACGGTGGGCGCCGTGCACAAATGGGAAACGGGTTTGTCCACGCCGGAGCTCTCCCTGATTATCAAAATGGCGGATTTCTTCGACCTCTCCGTTGATGTTTTGCTCGGATACGAAATGCAAAACAACAATCTTAAAAACACCGTCGAAAAACTGAAAACCGCGGTTTACAGCAAGGATTTTTCCGAACCCGAACAAGTGGAAATGGCAGTAAAAAAATACCCGCATTCCTTCGATGTTTTCTTTTACGGAGCAACGCTTCTTATTGCCGAAGGAGCCGAAACAAACGACAGAAATACAATCACGCATTCCATCGAACTGTTTGAAAAAGCCCTTCTTTTGCTGCCCCAGAACACCGATCCCTCGATAAGCGAATTCACGATAAAAAAATCCATGTCGGACGCTTATCTGCTTATCGGAAATCACACGACGGCGCTTAAATTCTTACGCGAATCAAACCCTCAGGGTGTAAACAACGCCGATATCGGTCTTGTGCTCTCTCTTTATTCCAAGGAATACGATGAAGCCGAGATGATGCTTTCCTATGCGCTTTTATCCAATCTTTCGGAAGTTCTGAAAATATGCATATCCTATTACAATCTCTATGTTCAAAAAGGGAAAATCGGAAAAGCAAGAGAGATAATGAATTTCCAAAAAGAATATTTTAAGAATTTCAAATTGCCCAATACTTTAAACTTTGCCGACAAAAACATCTTACTTGCGGACGTTATGATCTCATATACCTATATGAAAGAAAACGAGGAAAAGTGCCGTTCTATTCTTACGTCAGCCGTTAAAAGCGCCAAAGAGTACGATGCCGAATCGGACAGCAATGCCAACAACCTTAACTTTATCAATATCAATCACCCGATTCATCCGACCGACAACAGGGGCAAAACAGCCCGCGAAGCAATAACATCCATTGTAAATAACATAAACAACCGGA
>JAGADU010000142.1 GCA_017613435.1 Lachnospiraceae bacterium
TTCCGAGATGCAATATCCGGTATCAAAACATATTCGACCGTATATTTTATCCAGGAAAAAACCTTCGAAATTTCTGTAGGTTTCCTCAGGGTCTCCCATGACAAAAAACGCAGGTTCGTTTATCGCTTCCATCGATGATTCTATATCATATCTTCCGACATGGGATGCCGCATAAACTTTCCCTTTGTCCGAGCCGCTGCTTCTTTTATCGTTAAAAATAATGAGTTTTCTTTGGGATATAATTGCGTCGGCCTTAAGGATTATCTTTGTCAGAAAAAATATTTTTTTCTTTATCTTTGAAGACTCCAGGGGTTTGTCGTTGTCATATTCGAAGCTTCGAAGCGAACGGTAATAAAACATCAGTTGTTCCAATGACATTTTCTTTAATTCGAATATTTTTTTGTATTCAAAATCATTCTGCATTTTTTTACCGAAGCATACGATGTTTTACGTTCCAAAAAACACTATATCATATTTTCGATAATATGTTATTTCTTTTTTACGGTAATCCAAAGTTCGCAGAAAAATCCTTCTTTGCCGAAATAATAAAAAAAGAACCCCAGAAATAAATCTGCGGTTCTTTGCAATTCTAATTTTCTTCCTTTGCCGCAAGCTGCCATTCGGGCTTCTTGAAGAAGTCTACTCTGGGCTCGAGGAATTTAAGCTCGTGCGCGGAAAGGTTGGGAATGTAGGCTGTCAGAGGCTCGAGGATGTAATCCCAGCTCCATAATTCTTCGCCGACATTTAAATATTCTTTGAACATTTCGCAGCCCGCGGGTGCTACCGGATGAAGCAATACCGCCATTACCTTGCATGAATACCATGTATCGATAAGAAGCTGCTTCCATGCTTCTTTGTCGTCGTTCTTGTCTGCTTCGCGGCTCTTGGCTGCCCAGTTTTTGTTGATCTCGCGGATGTATTCGTCAAGCACGTACGAAATTCTGTGGAACTCATGATTGTACATATGTCTTTCGTATTCATACGCCTTGCTCATTGCAAATTCCTTAATGCTTTCGGTTACTTCGCCTTCGGGAATTTTACCGTCGAACATATTCTGCGTGGTATAGAAACAGGAACGGATAAGTCTGTTGTATACGTTAGTCAGAAGATTTCCTTCCTTAACTACCATATCAACACCGTTTCTTTCCTCTTCGGGCATGTAAACCTGGGGCTTGAAGCCCGTGGATTTGTTGGAAAGACCGAGGGAAATAAAGTGCATTCTCAACTGTTCCGCCGAATAATGATCGAGCAGTTCGTCCGCCATGGGAGGCTTAATCTCCGAGCTTGAACTTGCTTTTGTATCCATAAAAAGAATGTGGCGGTTGGGTATGATATGAGGAATCTTCAAATTGCCGAGCGTTTTGAACATGCCTATTTCGGCTATTCCGTAGAAGTAAATATTGTCTTCTCCGATAAACTGATAAACCTGCGCGTCGTCATCGTTCCACCACTTCTGCCATTCGTCGTCGCTCTTGCCCTGTCTCTTAAGGAGCGTACGCGTAAACGAAATGGGTGCCCACAAAGATTCGGGCCATACCCAGAAAGTCAGATCCTTTGTCTCATCCGTATCCGGAACGGGAACGCCCCATTCGCAGTTACCCGTCAGACGGAAAGGAACCAGAGTCTTTCCTGCGGTATAATGAATGTTTTTGCTCTCAAGAATCTTACGTGCGATATCTCTGTCATCAAGGGATTTGAATCTTAAAAGAATCGATTTTCTCTTTTCTTCATCCGTGAATTCATGTTCGGGAAATTCCTTTAAGAAAGCATCAAGGTCGATGTCTTCAAGATATTTCTTGGGAATATGAACACAGGGATGCTCAAGGAATTCGTCGATAACCGTCAATGAATATTTACGTGTGTTTGATTCTCTTTTAAGCTCTTCGACATATTCCTTCATGTAATCGATGTCGTCTTCGAGTTTGTAATACCAGTTGGTTACGTTTTTGAATGAAGGCTTTTTGCCGCTTAAAACCGAAATCGGATCTATCAGTTCATTGGGCATATACTGATGTCCGAGCGAACACTCGTCGGCATATGCTTTGTCGGACTGGCATCCCGCGATGGGGCATTTTCCGACTACCTGACGTCCGTTCAAAAATACACCCAATTCGTCATCGTAAAACTGGGGTGTGGACAGCATCTCGAGTCCGCCTTTTTCCATGAGTTTGTTAAAAACTTCTGCGGAAACCTTATTGTGCATTTCGGCGCAGTCATCAAGTCCGGAAGCGCCGAAAATATCGAGGCTTATACCGAATTTGTTGAGTGTTTCGAGCTGCTTGTCATGATTGACGCGAACATAATCCTGAATGGTCTTGTCATATCCGTCTTCGACAAGTTTACGATGGCTTTCAAGGGCGGGCGAACCGTAGCAGTCCGTTCCGGATACAAAAAGAACGTTTTCCTTGCCGATTCTGTCTCTCATGAATCTGGCAAAAACGTCGGCATGAACAAACATTCCGCCCACATGTCCGAAATGCAGTTCCTTGTTTCCGTAAGGCATACCGCCCGTTATCAGTGCTCTCTTGGGAAACACCGGTCTTTCGTCAGGTCTAATTCTTTTAACCATAAAAATCTTTCCTCATAAAAATTTATCTTTTTCTCTACGGATTATATCTCTATTTCACGCTTTTTTCAAGGAGTCGCAAATTCGATTTTCTCCGTGTTTGCAACCGTTTTTTCTTTTTCAAAAGTCCTTTTTCAACCAAAATCACGGCAGCGCGGCAATAAGTTCGTTGTATATCGTTTCCTCGTCATCTTTTCCGTTCAGTGTATAACGAATCTCTTCCGAATTCGCCTTTGGGAACAAATGAATCCTGAATCCCATTCCGCATATATTACGATCGGTTATTTCAACTCCCGGTGTGTAATTCCACTGATCGGAAATAATCACGTTGCACTCCGCAATTGTTTTTGCAATCTCTCTTGCGTCCGCTTCGTCTTTCATATACATATCCATCGAAACTTTTTTGGCATCTCTGTCGTTATGCATTCCGCTGTTTGGACACGCACTTAAAGTATCACGCATTTTTTCTTTGTAATAATCGGCTACGGCCAGGCTGTAAAACTGTGACATGCCGTAATTTCCCAGGCCGCCGATTTCTTTGGCGGAAAATGCATCAAATTCCAAATCGCGCAAATCGGATTTGAATATATAGCGATATTCTTTCCCCTGATTTGTATCGACTTTCTCCATGCGCACAACGCTTGCGGGCTCGGGAACATGTGCTTTTACATAGTCTTCGACCTCCTGTTGGGTATTGGGGCTGAAAAATCCGCAACCCGTAACCAAAAAAGAAACCGCAACAAAAAGAAGCCCTGAAATTACGTTTTTCACGATACTTTTGATTTTCACTTTTCAGTATCCTTTCTTTTTATAATTGTATTTTCTCAATTTCCAAAAAAGCTTTCTTCATCTTTTGCGCAAAGCATTCGTCCGCGTATTTTACAGTGGGAATATGGATAAAAACCGCTCTCCCCGAAAATCTTTTGAGTATAAGCCCGTAGGCCTCGTTGCAAAGATACGCCGTGGGATTGTCGGAAATCTCCGCCTCCGCTCCCGCTTTTTTTATTGCTTTTGCAATCGCTTCCAGTTTCAGATTCGAAACAATCTTTTCCCCGTTTATTGCGGCTGACCTCTCTATTCTTACGCCCGCCGAAAGTGTTTTGTCTGCGCCGAACATTACCGCAGTATCCGGGACGTCTTTTAAAGATTCGATATCTTTTCTTAGGCCTTCGAATGAATTCGTAAGAAGAAAGGGATTATCGGATAATTCTTTTACCAGCATGCATGATGAATTGTTTTTTCCCTTGAAACCGATAAAAAGCATTCTTTTCAATCCTTTTGAAAAATCATTTTGTTCGCCGTGTACCGTTCATCCCTTGCTTTGATGCGTTTACGGATGAATTTTGTTTTTTATTCTGAGGCATGCCTCGATATGCATAATCCAATGCCTTGAAAACGGCATCTGTATAAGCCCCCGCACATCCCTGTCGCACCAGTAATCGACGAGCCATATTGCGTTTTCGTCCTCACTCACCACATGCAATGATTTAAGATTTTCTTTTGTCTTTGCGGGTATTCTTTTCTTCAAATCGTCATATGACAGTTCTTTTAACAAAGCTTCCGTACTCTTTTTAACATCTGACATGTAATTGTAAAGTTCGTCTAAATCAAGCTTCTTCGAAAAGTCGGAAATCTCCTGTTTTACAAGTTCGTTGCCCGTTGTGATAATCGGCGAACCGATCCGTTTTTTATAATCTTTTGCGAAAAATACCTGTTCGTCTTCTTTTATCAGGGTATGCGCCACGATATCTTCGATACGAAAAACATGCCAGAGCGAATATGCGATCGTTTTGCTGTGATATCCGTCGGCATTTATAAAAGGAATCGCATCAAAATCTTCCCTGCTCAATTCGTCTTTAAATGACAGGATTGTATCCCAAAGAGCATTTCGAAGATTATAAAGCGTATCGATACCTTCATCCCAGGTATCCTTTTTCTTTATCCCGTTTTGCATTGATTTGTTGAGTTCAGACCATTCTTTATTCATTCGTTTTCTCCCATCTCGCGGTGCAACACCGGAAATATAACCCTACTCTTTCAGGCTCTTTATAATCTCGTCGTAATTCATATCTCCGAAAATAAACTCATAGTCGTATTCGGAATATTTCTCGAATTGGGCTTTTATTTCTTCCTCGGTCATTTCGGTGTCCGTGCCGTTAAAATATTTGGCTTCGTATTCTTTCCATTCTTCAGAAGCCTCCCACTCATCTTCCGACGGATCGCCGTTTCCGTCCAAATCATTAAACCACAACGACTTTTTTGTATAATCGGCCTTCAGCTCGCATCCCGGGTGTTTAATCATGTAAGATTCATACTTTATGGCGCCCGCCATATCATTGTTGAGATTGTAGAAAACACCTTTTCGCGGCGCATAATAATAACCCGCATTTCCGAAAGCACCGTAACCCCATTGATGCATAAGGCAGGTCAAATGATTGTCTTCAAATGTATACATATTTACGACGCCCCCGTTGTTAATAATCAGTTCCGGGATTTCGTCATCGTCCGTATATATGAGTCCGTATGACAAATCTCCGCCCAAAAGATTATTCAGACGGGCCATATGTGCGTAAGCGTCCTTGTAATTATCGAATTTGCAGTCTTTATTATCGCCCAGTAATATGTTTTTGATATTATCTGCACTGAAATCTTCCAAATCCTCGGATATTTTTTCCGAAAGCACATAGCATGTTTCATAATAATACTTATTGGGTACGGATTCTTCCAACATCAAACACTCTCCGAAAACGCATTCTCCCGTCACCAGAATATCATCCGTGCCATCGACGTTAAAATCAAAGAAACTGACGGCATTAACCTTTTTAAAGGGATATTTTTCATTTCCCTGCCAATATTCCGTAGCAACTTTTCTTATGAATTTTCCGTCTTTAACCATATATATTTCAACTTCGCCGTTTCCGTTGGGTTCGTATGTAATGAAATGTATCGGTTCGCCCGAATCGGGCAATTTTATTTCAAAAGTCTGCGATTCGTCGCAATGGTCAAACCATTGAATCGAATTGGATTTTATTATGTAATTTCCGTCCGATTCGGTAAATTCAAGGATTCTGTCGGCTGTTTTTCCGTAATGCTCTTTTCCTTCAAGTTGAAATCTTAACGAAACCGTATCGCCGTTCTTTTCTCCGGATATACATTCGAACTTATACTCATCGAAAAGCGATTCCCAGTGATAGTAATAATATGTATCTCTCGATTCGCTGTAATCCCAGTGAATACTTTTGGGAGCCGTAAAATCGGAAATGCCCAAGTGGGTTTCAAGATATGTTTTTACGGAATCCGCCCTGAGAATTTGGAGGGTTCCGTACACCTTGGTTCTTTCCGACAGTTCAAGATACTCCTCTGTTTCGCCTTCCTTAAACTCATCGTTTATTCCGGCACCGAAATAAAAAACCTGTGAATAATCGACATCTTTTGCGCTTTTAAAAGGCGACAGCAAAAATCCCGCATATTCCGGAGAATTAAAAAGTTGTGTGAATGCCTCAAGTTCTTCTTTTGAAAAATCTTTTTTCTCTTCCGTCTCTGTTTGCTTGTCTTCTTCTTTTTCCGAATTTATCGGATCGCTTTCTTTGATATCATTCTCTGTCAAAACCGCAATTCTGTCTTTGTTTGTACATCCTATAAACAATACTAAAAAAAGCGATAACAATATATATTTCAAACGTTT
Source organism: Lachnospiraceae bacterium (assembly GCA_017613435.1). Classification (GTDB taxonomy): domain Bacteria; phylum Bacillota; class Clostridia; order Lachnospirales; family Lachnospiraceae; genus UBA3766. Next base: position 6,252 of record JAGADU010000142.1, read on the forward strand.
CATAATGACTCCTTTTTCGTAATCAGTACCGATTCCTCTTTTAAAAAATTTTTATCGTATCATGATGTCAAATCCGAATTTACAGCTGCTTGCTCATAATCATTTCCATCGGTTGTTCGTATCCCGGAATATCAACCGTAAAACCGCCGCATTCTTTATAACCGATGTTTTTTCACTTTTTAAACTATACCGTTTTCGCTGTTTTCGAATATCGTAAAAGCTTTTTTGCAGGAAGGGCAATAATATGCCGTATTGGCCGAATAGACGGGTACCTGATGCTTTTTTATGAATTTTCCCTCTTCGGATTCGGGATACCAATACATACTGAAAGCGTGCGCGAGAAAATTATCATAACCGGATGCTTCAACAAATCCTTTTTGGCACTGATTCTTACAAAAAATACATTCCATAAATATCTCCCATTCAAATTACTTCTTAATAATATCATGAATTCCCGAATGCTTCATAACTGTCCCATATGGCAAAAAACGTATCGCTTCCGCCTTCGATATCGGGATAAAAATTCTTCGCCAGTCTGTCATACGCAAGCGCGGCTGAATACAGCATATCCGCGATCAGATTGAAAGTCGGGTCATCTGTTCTGTACGGATTATTCTTAAGATCCTTCGTGTACTCGAGTTCCTCGCCGTATCCGTATCTGTGGTGATTTGTTTTGTATTTCAAATCTCTTAAAACCATCTGCATGGTCAGGGTATAATTACAATTCATATTTGCAAGATGACTGCCGATAAGGTAATCTTTGCGATATAATTTCCCAAGCGCCTGAATCTGAATAAACCAGAATTGTCGGATGTTTTCCAAGGGCCAGTTTGCATTTTCTTCCTCTTTGATACAATCGTCAAAAACGGGGGAATAATCTCCTTCGTATACGAAATCAAAGCCGAAATCGTAACGCATTCCGTTTTTGAAAATAATCCTGAACATCCTGTGAATAGGAACAAACATCCATCCGAGAGCCGTGTCTTTTGAAACGCCGAATCGATCGATTCTTTTCATATAATCTTCCGCCGTTACCGAACCGTTTTCCGGAAGACATACTTTCACCGAAAGATCGATATCGCTGTAAATATCATGAAAACCTGCTTCAAACGCTTCCTTTCCGGCTTCGTTTATCGTTTCACGCGTAATGATAATTTCTTTGGCACATGCACTTAGAACTTCGGGATGTTCGAATATTTCACCCAAATATTTAAGGAATGCTTCCTGCATGCTTTCTTTTGACAAATTAATCAAGTTGCTACCTCTTCTCCGAAACAAAAGTATTATTTTAAATGAACGATCCATTCATCGTTCTTTACGGTATATTGAAACTCGTTTAAATCGGGATCGTTTAAAACTTTCATAAGTTCATGGAAATCTTCAACCACATTGATTTCGGAAAGCTTTTCGATATCAATCCATTCCATCTCGCCCTCATCGGAAGAAACCACGCTGCCGCTGAATTCTTCGGCTTTGAAAAGAAGAACAATGTACCTGCCGTTTTCAATCGGAAATTGCTTGATTCCCGCCAGTCTGGGTCTTATTATATCCAAGCCCGTTTCCTCTTTCATTTCCCTTTTTACAGCATCCACAAAAGATTCGCCGGGTTCAACATGTCCGCCCGGAAAAGTGTATCCCTTCCAGTCTTCCTTCACCCTGTTTTGCAACAATATTTTGTTTTTGTCCTGAATAAGGCACAGGACCGTCAATTCGACGTTTTCAGTGCCATGTCCCATTTTTTATCCTTCCTTCAACACTCCGAGCAACTGTTCTTTCGACCAATAGTACTGTCCTTTGTCTTCAAATCCTCTGTAAAAAACTTCAACCATCATCGTCATGTAAAGAATGATGTCGTACCAGCGAAGCCTCCTTAATTCGGACTCAGTGAAATCCTTCTTCCCGAAACCTTCCAAAAAATCCGCGTTTCGGTTGTGCTTTCGGAAGCGATCGTCCATAAAAGCCTCGCCCCACATTGCTCTTTCCCAATCGATAATTCCGCAAACTCGTTCTTTGTCAACAAATACATTTCCTTCCCACATGTCCCAATGGACCAAAGAGGCAAAAGAAACTTCGTCAAATATATGTTTTTCTTTCTCGAAATCTTCAGACAGTTTTTTTATATCGCATCCCCAATCAACGTTTTTCTTCTGCCCGTCCTCTATCAGATTTTCGAGCATTGTTTGTACAAAATCCGATAAGCGGTCATATCTTTTCGTGTCTCCGAGAAAACCGAATTGAGGGTTGGTAATCGAACACAGTTGTTTGGATATCTCACCGATCTCCCGGGCAATTCGGCGTTTTGTTTCCTCCGGCATTTTATCTTTGATGAAACTGTAATTGACTCCCGGAAGCTTCTCCATAAAAAAGTAGTCTCCGTCACATAGGGTTTTGGTGCAGTCATACGCCAGGACTTTTGCGACTTTAAAGGAACAATTCTCCCTCACCAGTTCCATCGCCTTAACTTCCGCCGCCATTAAACAAATCTCGTTTGACGTATTGCCGGTTGTATCCTTTGCGGCAATTTTTAAAATACATTCTTCCCCGTCGGTGAATGTGATATTGTAAGTAACATTGCACATTCCCTCTGTCAGTTCCTTAATGTCAGCTGCCGTTTTCCCGGGAAATGCCTTCTTTGTCATTTCTTTTATGATGCTGTCAGTCTGCCTGTTTTTGGTTATCATATTTGTAACCTCTTTTTTATGAAATCAGTCCCAATGCTTTTAATACATTTCTTCCCGGGATCAGGCATACTCTTCCTCACGGATCTTCCGCATTCTCGACCAAACATTATCCCCGTAATTACTGAGCATGACAGTGATCATCCCATTATCGGGATTGTATTCGGAAATTGCGCTTACACCATCATCACATCCCTGCATATACACATAATCCCGGCCTTCGGGATTGTCGATGAGCCAGACTCCGTAGCCATAGTATCCTTCTTCGGGATCCTTACCGTCACCACTTTGCTTTGAAAACATCTCTTTAACCATTTTCCCGGAAAGCAGCTTATGTCCAATCAAA
>JAGADU010000143.1 GCA_017613435.1 Lachnospiraceae bacterium
GAAAGGGAGCTTTGGATCATTACGATACGATTTTTCTTCCCAATAAAACTCAAAAAGAAGAGATTCTTGAGTGTGAGGAAAAATATAATTTAAATAAGAAAAATCTTGTTGAATGCGGTTATTTTATTCTCGATGATATGATTGAAGCTTATGAAAATAAAAAAATATCTTCTGCATCCAAAGATAAAAAGACGATTCTTATTGCTCCTTCGTGGCAGGAGGACAATATTGTTGACAATTGCCTGGATGAATTGTTGGATATTTTATGCAATTCGGATTATCATATTATTATCCGTCCTCATCCGCAGCATGTTCGTCATAAAAGAGATATGCTTGAAAAACTGAAAATAAAACACGAAAATAATCCAAATGTGGAAGTTCAGCTTGATTTTTCACCGACTGACACTGTTTGGAAAGCGGATATTCTGATAACGGACTGGTCGGACATATCCATGGAGTATGCGTTTTGTACCAATAAACCCGTTCTTTTCATCAATACTCCGATGAAAATTCAGAATCCCGATTATAAGGAAATAGATATTGTTCCTATTAATATAAAGATCAGAGATTCTCTTGGGCAATCCGTGGATTTGGATAATCTTGACAAGGTTTTGGAAATTATTGATAATCTAATAAACAAATCGGATTATTATGCCGAAACCATCGATGAATTCAAAAAAGAACAGGTATATAATATAGGACACAGCGCCGAAGTCGGCGGAAGATATATTATTGAGAGACTTTTGGAAAGGACGAGAAACAAATCATGAGAGGCTTGCTATTGTATATTGACCCTTCTGTTACAACGTATCTTATTCAGGCCATCGCAGGCGCAGCCATAGCAGTGGGTGCGGGGCTTGCCATTTATTTCAGAAGCGCCAGAAAAAAAATAAACGACAGACTCGGAATCGATGAGAACAGGAATAAAGAAGTCGAATCCGAAGATATAGAATTTAAAGAATAAAAAAGGAACGATTAAAATTATCAATATGACTGCCCGCACTACGGAAAGCAATAAATTATTAAATTTCCTAAAATCCGATAAAATTCTGTTCTTATATAATCTTTTTTGGATTATATACTGGATTTATATTTCACGTAACATTCCTTATCTTTCCGATGATTGGAATTGGGGCTCGGGGGACGGTTTGAAGCAATTTTTCGGAATGAGTGTCAATTCCAGGATTTGCGGAAACGCTTTGGCGCTTGTTTTATGCAGGTTCCCTATACTTAAAACATTAATTATCGGGATATCGATTTGGCTATATATTTATCTTTGCGTCAAATTCGTAAATCTTGTTTGCGTAAATTCCGCAAATTACATATTTTCCCATTTGATTATATCTTTGCTTTTTTTTACGATAAATCACGAATTGTGGTCACAAACTTTCGGATGGGTTTCAGGATTTTGCAATTATGTTACTTCTTCGATTTGTCTGATTCTCTATCTGATTATCGTATTCGAATTGTTTTCGAATAAGAGAATATCTGTTTTAAATAACAGGTTTCTGACTTGTATTTTGCTGTTTTTATTTTCTGTTTCGAAAATGCTTTTTCTTGAAAATATAGCCGCTTTATTTTTGGGTACGACGGTTTTGCTTACCGTTTTAAACATAAAGAAAATTAAAGATGTATTATTTGAATTAATCGCCGTTTTTGCCGGAGAAGCAGTCGGTTTCTTTTTAATGTTCTTTAATAAAATATATTTGGATCTTTTTGCTTCAGGCAGCATGATAGGGGGCATGGGAGATCGGGCTTTCACCTTTACGCCGTATGACAATTTAGGGGATAAAATATCAGCCTTAATTAAAAATCTGATTTTTGTTTATGTTGAAGTATTCGAATACAATTATGTTTTGATACTTGTTTTGATGGTTGTATCGGTGATTGTATTTTATGTATACAAGAAAAAACAGCTGAATGATTTTTCTTTTGCCAAGAAGATAATATATTTATTGTTGTTTTCACTGGCCGGTCTTTCGGTTTTTGTTTTTGTACAGGTTTGGGGACCGAGAATATACATCCATTTATTTACCGTATTATTGATTTCCGTCTGTATTCTTGCAGACAAAATATATGTTCTTGTCTCGGATTTTTGTATTAAAAACGGGAAAAAAGTTCTGTGCCTTTTATATATCTTTCCTGTTTTGGGCGTTCTGGCTTTGGGTGCAATCTATGTTAAAGATTATGCGTATATCGGTAAAACGGAAAAAAGAATAATCAAAGAAATAGAAAACTATAATTCGTCTGATGAAGAAACTCTTTATCTTCCCCGTTATAAAGATAAAATAAGTCAAAAATATCTTTGGAGGGCGAATGATTTCAATAACGAATATCTGGAATATTATTTTAAAGAATTTTATAATATTTCCGAAGACACCGAAATAATTTTTTACGATTGATATTGTTTGAATCGGATATTTCAATATTTTTTAAGGATTATATCTTATGGAAAAAATTTTAAAGAACTTTGTTTTTGACAAAAATTACAAAAAAAGAGCAATTGCTTCCGCAGTAATATCGATATTTCTTTCGCTTTTCTCGGTTATCGGACAACAGATTGAAACCGACGGGAGATTAAAGATAGATTTTATTTCGATTCTTTTGTTTATTGCTTTTTTTATTATTTATTTTGTTATTGCTTTTTCGGCATATTTTCTTTTTGATAATATGTTAATCAAAAACAGATTGCTGAAATTTAACGATTATGCCCTGTTTTTTATTTCATCGGGCTTTCTTTTTGTCGTATATTTCATATTTTTGCTCGGCGTATATCCGGGAATACTTGCCTACGATGCCGACAGCCAGTTTCTGATGTACGAATATAAAATGATAACCGAACACCATCCCGTTATTCATACTTTGCTTTTCGGATATATGGTCGACAGTTATTCGTATATGGATAATTACAATTTAGGCGCATTTGCTTATTCCGTTATACAGATAATATTGATGGCGTTCGGATTTTCGTTTGTTACCGTATATGTTTATAAAAAACTGAAAAATTACATCTTTTGGATATTGTCGATTTTGTTCTATGCGTTTTTCCCTACGATTTTGCTTCAGGTATTATCTGCGACAAAAGACAGCATGTTTCTGGCTTTTATGATGGTAACTGTTGTTTTATCGCTTGTTTTGATAGATTATTCAGAGAAGTTTTTTGATAATAAATTATTGGTTTTTCTTTGGGTTATCGCATTTGTTTTTATGCTGATACTAAGAAACAATTGTATGTATGCGTCGCCTTTTCTGGCCGTCGGTTTGCTTATTTTTGCAAAAAAACGCAGGAAACAGACCTTGATTTTGCTTGTAGTTGCATTCGCCCTCTTTTTGATTTATAAGGAAATGGTTGTTCCTTCGATAGTTTACAAAAAAGTCGATTCCAGGGAAAAATTGTCGGTTCCCGTTCAGCAGCTCGACAGAATATACAACAGCGAAGACGGTGATTTAACCGTTGAAGAGGAGATTATAATCGAGAATCTTCTTGATGACGGTATATATTTTTATTATCCGAGAATTTCCGATTATCCTAAGGCTTTTATGGATATCGATTATTATAACGAAAATAAATCCGGAATTCATAAAGCATATTTAAAGATTATTTCCAAAAATCCCAAAATTGCAGTCGAATCGTTTTTGGAAAACACGCTCGGATTCTGGTATCCATACAGTACGCTGGCTCTTTATCCCGACGGAAAAGGAGGGTACTGGCCCGTTAAATGTTGGGAACCCTGGTTTTTTGAATCAAAGATTCCTTTTATTTTGAACTATCTTGAAATATTCGGCGAAAGCAATTTTATCAAGAACAACGATTTAGCCAAAACATTCTTATATCCGGGATCGTTTTTCTATTTGTTTGCAATAATGTTCGGCTATGCAATTTACAAAAAGAAAACCTCTTACAATGTAGTTTTCCTTTATACTTTTATGCTTTTGGGAACATATTTCCTCGGCCCGGTTGCGCTTGTAAGATATGCGATATATCTTTATGCTTTCGTGCCTCTTTATTTTGCGCTCGTTTCCAAAGCAAAATCGAAAAATACCGAATTATAAAAAATTTGATTTGTTTTCATCAAAGTTTCGCCGAAGCGGATTTGATTGAGAATGAATTATGTAGTAAAATAATAACAGTTTAAATATTTTATTATTAGGCATTCATTATGATTAGATTTCTGAAAACCGTAAAAAGCATATATCGTTTGATTAACAATCCGGTTTCGCGTTTTATTTTTAAAACCGTTTTTCTTTCTATGGCTTTTTTGGGAAAATGGTTTTTCATAATCGTTGTCGGACCGATAAGCTTCTTTGTGCTTAAAGTTTCGTTTCGTCACGCTTTGACCAAGACCTTCCCGAAAATGATGAAAAAATATTTTACTGTCACTTTCCCGAAGATTTTGAAAACGAAATTAAGCAAAACCTATCCCGTAAATCTGATATCGTCTTTTATTCAAAAATAAAAATTTGCGATTATTCCCCATGGAATAATCGCTGTTTTTTTATTTGAAAAATTCCAGTGTTTATAAATTTTTTACTTGTCAAATCATATTTTTTAGTGTAAATTCATTTATTGTGTAATATTGTACAGAGGAATCGTTCGGTTTTTTTCTTCTTATATATATGCATTTTCGAATGAATTTACATTTTTTATTTCTATTTTGCGTATATAATTCGAAGGCCGGACAAATATTTCGGATAATTTGTGAATGGAGTTTTTTATGGCAAAATATCTCGTGATTGTGGAATCACCCGCAAAAGTAAAAACAATTAAAAAGTTTCTGGGTTCGAACTATGAAGTTGTGGCTTCTCAGGGACATGTCAGAGATATGCCCAAAAGTCAGCTCGGATTCGATGAGAATTTTGACCCCAAATATATAACCATCAGAGGAAAGGGAGACGTGCTTTCGACATTAAGAAAAGAAGTGAAGAAAGCGGACAAGATTTATCTTGCGACCGACCCTGACCGTGAAGGAGAAGCAATCAGCTGGCATCTTTACGAAGCCCTGAATTTAAAAGAAAAGAAAGTTTCGAGGATTACATTTAACGAAATCACGCAAAATGCCGTCAAAGAAGCTTTAAAGAATCCCCGCGACATAGACATGAATCTCGTTGATGCACAGCAGACGCGCCGTGTGCTCGACAGAATGGTGGGATACAGAATTTCTCCCCTTCTTTGGGCGAAGATCAAAAGAGGTCTTTCCGCGGGAAGAGTGCAGTCCGTTACTTTAAAGATGATTTGCGACAGAGAAAACGAAATAAATGCTTTTATCGCCAAGGAATACTGGTCGCTTGATGCCGTACTTAACATTGAAGGCGAAAAAAAGCCCCTTGTTGCGTCATTTTACGGTAAGGGTGATGAGAAACTCGAATTAACCGATAAAACGCAGGTAGAGGGCATTAAAAAGGATTTAAAGGGTGCTCAGTTCAAGGTTTCGGAAGTAAAAACTGGCAGCCGTAAGAAAAATTCGCCCCTTCCCTTCACTACATCGACTCTTCAGCAGGAAGCGAGCAAAGTGCTCGGATTCTCCACTCAAAAGACCATGCGTATCGCACAAAGTCTCTATGAAGGCGTAAATGTAGGAAAGAGCACCGTCGGCGTTATCACATACCTTCGTACCGATTCCACCAGAGTTTCGGATGAAGCCGTTAAATCAGCAAAAGAATTTATCACCAAAAAATTCGGTGCGGAATTCAACAATCCCGCAGAGCAGAGCAAGGGCTCCGGCAAAAAGATACAGGATGCTCACGAGGCCATCAGACCCACAGATCTTTTAAGAAGCCCGGAAATGATGAAGGAATACCTCGGAAGAGACGAGTTAAGACTCTACACTCTTATTTACAAGAGATTCCTTGCTTCGAGAATGGCACCCTGCGTATTTGATACGGTATCCACAAAGATTTCTGCAAAAGATTATTCCTTCAGGGTATGCGCATCCAAAGTTTCGTTTGAAGGCTACAGAGCCGTTTATACTTCGGACGATGACGAAAAGGACGAAAAGAACGCTCTTGTAAACAAACTCGACAAAAAGAGCAAACTTACGCTTGATAAACTCGAAGGCGAACAGCATTTCACACAACCGCCCGCACATTTTACGGAAGCGGGTCTCGTAAAAGCGATGGAAGAGCAGGGTATCGGACGTCCTTCCACATATGCGCCAACAATCACGACGATTATGGCACGTCATTATGTAGTTAAGGAAAACAAGAATCTCTATGTATCCGAACTCGGCGAAGTCGTAAACAAAATGATGGAAGACGCTTTCCCCACTATTGTAGACGTAAGTTTTACCGCAAATATGGAAGCGCTTCTCGATGCAATAGAAGAAGGCAATGTTCAGTGGAAAACCGTCGTTGCAAACTTCTATCCCGATCTTGACGAAGCCGTAAACAAAGCCACAAAGGAACTTGAGCATGTTAAGGTTCAGGACGAAGAGAGCGATGAAATCTGCGAACTTTGCGGCAGAAAAATGGTATTTAAATTCGGACCCCACGGCAAGTTTTTGGCATGCCCCGGTTTCCCCGAATGCCGCAATACCAAATCATTCCTCGAAAAAATCGGTGTTTCCTGTCCCAAATGCGGAAAGGATATCGTAATAAGAAAGACCAAGAAAGGCAGAACCTATTACGGCTGCGAGGGCGCTCCCGAGTGCGATTACATGTCATGGCAGAGACCTCTTGCCGAGAAATGCCCCAAATGTTCGTATCCGCTCACAAAGCGCGGAAACAAGAAGGTCTGCACCAAAGAAGGCTGCGATTATATTTCATAATCTGATTGAAAATTTAAAATAAGACCGTGAAGACACTTGGTTTTCACGGTTTTTTTATTTTTAATATGGTTTACATATTAATTTTTTTGCTTTACATCCGATAAATAGAGTAAGAACATAAAAGGCGCAAGGATGCGTAACAGGTAAAAGGACTTATGATTGTATAGGTTCTTTTATTTTTTTTATCTTGAAATTTTATATCCGACCGGACATGAAAAACCGCCCGAAACTACATCTTGTGGTCGGTTTTTTCGAAAAATTGACCCAAAACAGACGCATCCGACATTTTATTTAGTGTTTAACCTTTATATTTGACACAATATGAGGTAGTTTTTTTGTAAAATTACTTGTGTTTTTATACAGGTTTTGTATAATTAAATAAGGTGGGTAAAGTGTGCCTATTTTGTGTATGCAAATGTCAGAATAAGGAGGCGTACATGATTAACACGAGCAATTTTGATTATATTAACGTACTGGATAAAGCAGCGGACGGAGCGTGGCTTCGAAACGAGGCTATCAGTAACAATATCGCAAATGCTACCACACCCAATTACAAGAGACAGGACGTGGCTTTTGAAGAAGCGCTGAGAGCTTCGATTCTCGGGGCAACGGAAGGGAGCCTTGACAAAAAAGTTCACAATGCCGATCTTTCCACCGTCCGTCCGAGGGTTTTCACAGATTCCGGACTGGTAAGCTACAGACTCGACGGCAATAATGTCGATCCCGAAAACGAAAACATTCAGCTTGCCAAGAACCAGCTTTATTATCAGGGAATTATGAGCGGTATCGATCACGAATTCGACACCATGAGAACCGCTATGGGCAAGTAAGGAGGTAAATTATGGGAATGTTTGATGCTTTGGATGTTTCTGCTTCCGGTCTTACCGCGCAGAGATACCGTATGGATATAATCTCCGAAAATGTTGCGAATGCCAATACCACGCGTAAGGAAGACGGCAGCATTTACAGGAGAAAAGTTGTTACTTTTGAAGCAAAAGGTGCCGACGGTCTGCCTTTTAAAACAGTGCTCGGACGCTCGACCGCCGATTTGTCCGACAATCTCGGAAAAGGCGTTCGCATTACTTCGGTTCGCGAAGACAAAACATCCGATTTCAAGAAAGTTTACGATCCCTCGCACCCCGATGCGGACGAGGCGGGATATGTTTATTATCCGAACGTGGATATTATTACCGAGATGACCAACCTTATTGATGCTTCGCGTGCTTACGAAGCCAATGCAACGGTTGTCGATGCAACAAAAAACATGCTTCAGCAGGGATTACAGATCGGTAAGTAATAAAGGTTAACATAATATGGACAGAATATCAAAAGTATACGGCATAGATACCGAAGCCGTAAAGAATTTAAAACAAATGGCCGGTCAGGAAAGAGTCGGAGGCGATAACGACATGTTCAAGTCCCTTCTTGATTCGGCGATAAACAATATCAATACGACCAATGCCTATTTATCGAATGCCGAAAACGAAAAGATTAAATTTGCGCTCGGCGAAAGCGAATCGACACATGATTTGACGATTGCCCTGCAAAAAGCTTCGACGGCACTTCAATATACGGTTGCCGTCAGAGACAAATTCCTTGAAGCATATAAGGAAATAATGAATATGCAAATATAAAAGGGGTTTTGCTTAATGTTTTTTCGATTAAGAATTCTTGTTAATTCGGGAGAATGATATGTTTGAAAAACTGATTGACAAATTAAAAGAACTTCCGCCCAAGTTTCTGGCTTGGTGGAACAAATTCACAAGAAATCAAAAAGTAATGATTATCAGTGTGGCACTCGGCGTCATAGCGGCGTTTGCCATTCTTATTGCGGTTGTCACCAGAACTCAGTACGTTCATATCATAACCTGCGAAAACGCAACGCAGGCTTCTCAGGTACAGGAACTTTTAAGCGCGAATAACATCAATTATAAAGTTTCCGAATCCGGACTTGTTTTCTCCATCGACAAAACCAAAGTATCCGAGGCAAATATTCTTCTCGGTTCAAATAATATCCTGACGGATCCGTATTCGGATTTGGACAATGTTCTTGCGACATCCCTTTCCACGACCGAAGCCGACAAGCAGAAGATGTATACGGCTTACAGGGAAAACAAATTGAAGAAAGACCTTGAAAGTCTTTCTTTTGTCGATACCGCAAGCGTTAATATGTTCGTTCCCGAAAACGACGGAACTCTTATCAGAAACAACAAGGAATCCTCGGTACAGATTACTTTGGGCCTTTCCGGAGAATGCAGCCCCGAAAACGCAACGGCGATAGCAAGAATGGCCAAAACCGTTGTCGGAAACGATACAACCGACAATATCGTAATTATCGACAGAAACGGCAATCTTTTGTTCTCGGGCGGAGACGAATCCTCGCTCGCAGGTTATGCAACGAGTACGCTTTCTCTTAAACAGGAAGCCGAGAGAGTCGTAAGAAACGATGTGTCAAACGTACTTTTGGGAACCAAGGAATTCGATTACGTAGTGGTTTCTCCGAGTCTCGTTCTTGATTTATCCTCACAGGAAGTTCAGAAAACCACATATACTCCCGCTGACGGACAGACTCAGGGTCTTTTGTCCCACGAAACAAGTTACGAAGCCGAATCCGAAGGCGGAACGGCTCTTATTCCCGGCACCGACAGCAACGTTGAACAGAATACGACTTATGTTTACGAAAACGGCGGCGGAAATTCAAGCACGGTCACACAATTCGAGAAAGATTATCTTCCGAATACCGAAACCGTTTTGCAAAGCATTCCCGCAGGCGGCATCAAATATGACGAATCATCGATTGCGGTAACCGCCATCAGACTTAAAGTCATAAAAGAAGAAGACGTAAAAGCCCAGGGGCTCCTTGATGAAATGTCATGGGATGAATATAAACTTGCGAACGGAGAAAGAACCAAACTTGAAGTTGACGAAGACTATTACAGTCTTATTTCGGATGCTTCGGGTATTTCAAAAAGCGACATTACGGTTGTTGCTTACGAAGAACCGTTCTTTGTAGACAAATCAATCGCCAATTTCAATTGGACCAATATAATTCAGATAGCTTTGATAGTTATCATTATGATTCTTCTGGCCCTCGTTGTTTTAAGAACGTTAAAGGGCGAAAAGAAGGGCGAAGAGGAAGTGGAAGAAATTTCCGTGGAAAAACTTTTGCAGACCATGCCCGAGGAACAGCTTGAAGATATCGATCTCGAAGCCAAATCCGAAACCAGAAAGATGATCGAAAAATTTGTTGACGAAAATCCCGAAGCCGTTGCAAACCTTCTTCGCAACTGGCTAAGCGAGGATTGGGGGTAAATAATGCGTAACAACGAAGATAAGATTTCAGGGCTTCAAAAAGCTGCGATACTTCTGATATCGCTCGGACCCGAGAAATCGGCCAATGTATTCAAACACCTGAAAGAAGAGGAAATCGAAGAACTTACTCTTGAGATTGCAAACACGAGATCCGTTTCTCCTCAGGTCAAAGAACAAATCATCAACGAATTCTACGAAGTCTGTCTTGCACAGCAGTATATCGCCGAAGGCGGTATCGGTTATGCAAAAGAACTTCTCGAAAAAGCACTCGGAAGCGACAAAGCCAATGACGTGCTTAATAAACTGACCTCATCCATTCAGGTTAAGCCCTTCGAATTCGTCAGAAAGACGGATGCGCAACAGCTTTTATCCTTTATTCAGGATGAGCATCCTCAGACCATCGCTTTGATTCTTTCCTACCTCGGTCCCACTCAGTGCTCGGCAATCATATCCGCACTCACGCCGGAACTTCAGGCAGATGTTGCAAAAAGAATCGCAACCATGGACAGAACGAGCCCGGATGTTATCAAAGAAGTCGAAAAAATACTCGAGAGCAAACTCGCAAATCTCGTCAACCAGGATTACACGATTATCGGTGGCGTGGACCACGTTGTCGAAATCCTCAACCATGTTGACAGAGGAACGGAAAAACATATCATGGAAACCCTCGAAATCGAAGATCCCGAACTTGCGGACGAAATCAGAAAGAAGATGTTCGTATTCGAAGACATTCTTCTTCTCGACGACAGAGCAATTCAGAGAGTCCTCAGAGACGTCGACAACAACGACCTTGCGATTTCGCTCAAGGGCTCAAACGAAGAAGTACAAAATGCTATTTTCAACAATATGTCCAAGCGTCTTGCCACCATGATCAAAGAAGACATGGAATTCATGGGCCCTGTGCGTATGAAGGATGTTGAAGAAGCCCAGCAGAAGATTGTTAATACCATAAGAAAACTTGAAGACTCCGGAGAAATCGTTATTTCCAGAGGCGGAGGAGATGAGATAATTGTATAATAATCTTTATAAATCGTCCTACGTCAATCAGGACAAAAAAGTTCGTGTAATTGAATCAAACGATCTTGTTGCAAAAAAACTCGACAGCATCGCGAATACCATTATTTCCGACAATTCCGACGATCTCGGAGAAGAGATAATGCAGGATGTTTCCGCGTCCACGGTAGCAAGTCTTTTAAGGGACGAAAACGAACCCCGCGTCAAGAATTTCGATGTCACACAGACGATAAATCCCAAAAATTCCATGAGCAAGGAATCGGTTCAGGTCGTAAACAATATTGCGAGCGACATTGTGGCAAGAGCCAATTCCGAAGCGGAGAAAATAATCAGGGAAGCACAGATAGAAGCCGAAAAAATCAAAAATCAGGCTTATAAAGCCGCAAGAGCCATGGGTTATGACGAAGGCATCAATGCCGGCAAGGAAGCTTTGGTCGAAAAAGAACTTCTTTTGAATAAACAAAAAGAAGAACTGATAGAGGAATACAAAGCCAAAATCGATGATATCGAACCCGCGCTTGTCGATGTTTTGACGGATATTTACGAACATGTATTTCAGGTGGATTTTTCGGACCGTAAGGAAGTGATTTACTATCTTGCCAAAAATACTCTGGCTTCCATGGAAACCGGCAAATCCTACGCGCTTCGCCTTTCTCCCGAAGATTTCAATTTCCTTTCGATGCAAAAGAGGGAACTGGTTAAAGGCAGCGGAATTTCGGTAGACAATCTTGAATTCATAGAAGACAAATCCCTTACGCAGGGGAATGCTTTTATCGAAACGGACGGCGGTATATTCGACTGTTCCGTTACGACGCATCTTGAGAATTTACGTAAAACATTACAGGTTCTTAGTTTTGAGAAAGATTGATTTTCGATTCCATGAACATTGAGAAATATCAGGAAGTAAAATACAAAAAATTCTTCAATAAACTCGGAAAAGTGGTCAATGTTGTCGGCCTTACCGTCGAATCGTCGGGACCCGATGCCACTTTGGGAGATATTTGCAAGATTTATACCGATAATCTCAAATCAAATTACATTGTTGCGGAGGTTGTCGGATTTAAAGACAATAAGACGCTTCTGATGCCTTATGAAGTGACTAGCGGCATCGGATTAGGCTGCCTGGTTGAAAACGAAGGATGTCCTTTAAGTATTCAGGTCGGACCTTTTCTTCTCGGAGAGGTTCTTGACGGCCTCGGCCGCCCGATGGATGGACGCGTTTTCACATCGGGCATTTCTTATAGTGTGGAGAACGCTCCTCCCGATCCTATGAGCAGGGAAATCATTAATGAAATCCTTCCTCTGGGCGTAAAAGCCGTAGACGGTTTGATAACCATCGGAAAAGGCCAGAGAATCGGTATTTTCGCAGGCTCCGGTGTCGGAAAATCCACGCTCATGGGTATGTTTGCGAGAAATACCAAAGCGGATATTAACGTTATTGCCCTAATCGGAGAGCGTGGCCGTGAGGTAAGGGAATTTATCGAAAGAGACCTCGGCGAAGAAGGCATGAAACGAAGCGTCGTCGTAGTCGCAACTTCCGATAAACCCGCGCTTGAGAGAAACAAAGCCGCCAAAACCGCGACCGCCATTGCCGAATATTTCAGAGACAAGGGCAAGGACGTTTTGCTTATGATGGATTCGCTTACACGTTTTTCCATGGCACAGCGCGAAATCGGCTTGGCATCGGGTGAACCGCCCGTTACAAGGGGTTATCCGCCTTCGGTTTATGCGGAAATGCCAAAGCTTTTGGAGAGAGCCGGCAGAGACGAGAAAGGCTCGATTACAGGTCTTTATACCGTTCTTGTTGACGGTGATGATTTCAACGAACCCATTACCGATACCGCGCGAAGCATTCTTGACGGACATATCATGTTAAACAGAAAACTGGCCCACAAGAATCATTACCCCGCCATCGATATTTTGCAATCCATATCCAGATGTATGTCGTCGATTGTCGACAAACAGCAAAAGATGGATGCGGGCAAACTTAAAAACATTCTCGCAACGTATCAGGATGCCGAAGACCTTATAAACATCGGTGCTTACAAAAAAGGCTCAAACGCCGCAATCGACGAATCGATTGCATATATCGGAAAAGTTAACGATTTCCTCATGCAGGCCACCGACGAAAAATTCACTTACGAAGAAACCATAGAGCTTATGCATCAACTGTTTGAATGATAGGTAAACAAAATGGCTGTCTACAGATTTAAAATGCAAAGCGTTCTCGATATAAAAGAAAAGCTCGAAACGCAGGCCAAACAGGAATTCGCGAATGCAAACATTAAACTCATGGAAGAGGAAGCGCTTCTTGCAGATATCCGAAAAAGAAAAGACGATTATATCGAAGAGGGCGTGAAATTAAGGCTTGAGACCATCGATCCGGTTGCAATCGACATAAACAAAAGAGCCGTCGAAGTTATGGAAGATAACGAAAAAGCACAGGAGAGAGAAGTTGCCGTAGCAAGAAAAAACGTAGAGGCCGCGAGAAAAAAGATGATGGATGCGCGTACCGAGACGAAGATGTACGAGAAATTAAAGGAAGACGATTTCAAGGAATTCATGACCGAGGAAGGAAAAGCTGAAAGCAAGGAAATCGATGAACTCAACAGTTTCAGATTTTCCGAAAAATCCAAAAGAGGAGAATAAAAATGGCTTCTTCACCCGAAGAGATTAAATTAAAAGAAGAAAAAAAGAAAATCCAGGACGAGAAGAAAAAGCTGAAAAACGAGCAGAAAAAATCGCAGCAGGATGCAAAGAAACGTGCAAAGGAACTCGCCAAACAGGAAGCCGAACTCTATGACGAAAATTCGGGATCGAGCATGTTCGGTGCGATTGTCATTACCATTGTTCTCATCCTTGTTTGGATAGGTATATTCTGCCTTGTGGTCAAACTTGACATCGGAGGCGTGGGTACCAATGTATTTGCTCCCATTCTTAAAAACATTCCGGTTGTGAAAATGATTCTTCCCAAGGATTCCGTAATCGAAACTCAGGATGTCGAAAGCTATTACGGATACACTTCTTTGTCGGATGCCGTTGACAGAATAAAACTCCTCGAGACCGAATTGGCCAATATTCAGGCCGAAAACGAAATCAATAAAGAACAGATTGATGCGCTTACGACAGAAATCAACAGACTTAAAACATTCGAAGCAAACCAGGTTGAATTCGACAGGGTTAAAAACCAGTTCTATCAGGAAGTTGTTTACTCCGAAAAAGGACCGGGACCCGAACAGTTTGCGAGATATTACGAATCGATCGACCCGGCTACCGCCGAATACATTTACAGACAGGTTGTTCAGGAAGAAGCGGTAAGCGAAGAAATAAAAGAATACGCAAAAGCTTATTCGGAAATGAAACCCAAGCAGGCGGCTGCAATTTTTAATGCTATGACGGACAATCTTTCGCTTGCGGCAAAAATTCTCGAAAACATGAATGCCGAAGACCGCGGAAACATTCTCGGCGCGATGAATCCCGATACGGCTGCAAAGATTACCAAAATAATGGAACCTTAAACTAAAGAATTTTGATTTTCTTTCGATAAAATATTTAGAGATTTTTCTCGAATATTTTTAGAAAGGAGGAAAATGATGGGTACATCGGGTATTACTAATCTTGTAAATGACTTGAATCTCCTTAACGTCGACATTCCTAAGAACGGCGAATCATCCAACGGTGAATTTGCCAAAACTTTCGAAAATGTTTCACAAAACGGCGAAATCGAAGCAATCAAATCCAAATCGGTCAATGTTGCGGATGAACTTAAAACTTCCGAAAACAGCGTAAAAGACAATTACCTTAAAGAAACAAACGGAAGAAAGTTCGAAAAGAACGTTGAAAACAATAAAGATTCGAACGCCGCTTCCAAAACGGATTCCGAAAATTCCAATATCAAAAAAACAAATATTGACAACAAAGAAGAACAGATTGATGCTGCAACGGAAGTTGTTTCCGCGATTGTTAACGCATATTGCGAAGCTTTCGGTTTGACGGTCGACGATTTCAAGGCATTTCTTGAAGAAAACGACATTTCGGTTTCGGATTTGCTTGATCCCGCAAAAGTTCAGTCAATCGTAATGCAGTTAAACGGTATTACTGATTCTGTTGATATTCTTACCGATGACGGTATTTTCGATTCGATCAGAAATCTTGAATTCGTTACGGAGAATAACGCAAACGCATTAAAAGAAGACTTAAATCTCGATTTATCGGAAGTTAAGGATTTGCTTGACAATGCAAAAGCAGAACTCGAAGTCGCTTCTCAAAGAGAAGGAGTTGAAATAAAGAGCGTTACGGTTAATCATCAGGCGGTTGAAGTTAATACGGAAAGAACCGATGAGGTTTTCGAACAAAACGAAATTTCGCCGGTTGAAATCAAACAGAGCACCAAGAGCGATTCCGACAAAAAACCTTTCGAAAACGAAAGCGGTTTCTCGGGAAATAATTTATCGGGAGATAATCAGGTTCATAACAATTTACAGGTCAATAACGAAGAAGTTGTTTCATACTCGGACAGGGTTTCGGAAATCTACGATCAGATCGGTGAGCAGATAAGAAACATTTCAAGCGAAAACATCAGGGAAATCGAGATAAGACTTCAGCCCGAAACTCTCGGAACGATTCATGTAAGAGTTTCCGAAAGCCAGGGTGTTATGAAGGCGGAACTTATTACCGATAACGAGAATGTCAAAGCTGTCATTGAAAGTCAGCTCATTCAGCTTAAACAGGATTTCGACGAATCCGGAATTAAGGTTAACGAAGTCGAAGTAAGAGTTTCGACAAACGAATTTAACGAAAATGCCGAACAGGATTCCAAGCAGGAAGAAAATGAAGCTGCGGCAAGAACAAATACTCAAAGAAGAATTAATCTTGCGGACGGAATCGATGCGCTTGATGTTGAAGAGTATGAAGACGATGAAAAAATTGCCGTTGAAATGATGGCGGCAAACGGTAATTCAATGGATTACAGAGCATAGGAGATTTATTATGGCACTTACAGCACAATATGTTGACGGTAAATTACTTACTCAGTCATCTCAAACCGCTCAGGCTAATAAAACCAAAGCAAAAGAAGGTACTCAGGCGGAGCGCGGCTCAAGTGAAATGGATAAGGATGCTTTTTTGCAGCTTTTGGTTGCTCAGATGAAGTATCAGGATCCCCTCGAACCCACTTCCAACACGGAGTATATTTCACAATACGCAACGTTTTCCGAACTCGAACAGATGCAGAACATGTCGGGCAGCCTCACTTTATCGAGAGCAAGCGAAACGGTCGGCAAAGAAGTTATCATTGAGACGAAAATGGAATCCGGCGAATCCAAAACTGTTCAGGGATACGTTGAAAAAGTCGTTTACAACGGTTCAAAAGCATATCTTTCGGTTGACGGTTCTCTTTATTCGATCGACGATCTTAAAGAAGTTATCGACGGCGAATATTTATCCGGCGCCAATTCCGTTGAAAAGATTCAAAGCATTTTGGAAAAACTTCCCAGAGTCGAAGGCCTTACCTTAAACGAAGTCGGAAGCGTAGTCGAAGCTTACAATCTTTACGGAAATTTAAGCGAATATCAGATGTCTCTTCTTTCCAAAGATGCGGAAGAAAAACTTTTGTCATATGTTTCCAAAGCAAACGAACTTATGGCTGCCGCACTTGTTGAGGACAGAGAGGGCGCAAACACCGAGAATTCGGACATCGACGATATCGAAAAAAAAGTTGAAGCCGCGGGCGAATCGGGTGAACTTTAAACATTTGATTTTTAATGCTAATGATTGGATGTTCTTTTACCGATAAAAATTATGGTTACAATTAAATATCGATTTCAGGGAGGGTAAGACATGAATATCAACAATTCACAATTCCTTTCCAACCTGCAGATTCAGGAAGCTTTGTTTAATTCGAAAACCGTTAATGCTTCGGGAAACGTAAACAAAATCCCTTCGAATTTCGCTTCTTTCGACGATGTTTTGAAAAAGAAACTCGAAGAAAACGAAAATGTTCCGATGAACAATCAGGTGAGATTTTCAAAGCACGCAATGAACAGACTCGATAACAGAAACATTTCGCTTACGGATGTTCAGATGGAAAGACTCAACGAAGGCGCCAGAAAAGCAGGCGAAAAAGGAATCAAAGAATCACTTGTACTCGTTGACGAACTCGCTTTTATCGTAAATGTGGAAAACAAAACGGTAGTAACGGCGATGAATCAGGGGAACAATGACGAAAACATTTTTACAAATATTGACGGAGCGGTAATCGCTTAGCCGGACCTTCGGGAAGCTAATATTAAGAGGCAGAAGTTCTCTTAATTCCGTCCAAAATAAAATAATGGAGGACAAATATTATGATGAGAGCACTTTACTCCGGCGTTTCGGGGCTTAAGACACACCAGACCAAGATGGACGTTATCGGTAACAATATTGCCAATGTCAATACTACCGCATACAAATCTCAGTCGGTTACTTTTTCGGAACTCATGTATCAGACGACACAGGCTGCTTCCGGACCCAACGCAACGACCGGTACCGCAGGTTTAAACGCCAAGCAGATCGGTTTGGGTTCTGTTTCCGGCGCTATTTCAACAGCAATCACAACTCCCGGTTCTTCACAGACAACAGGCAATCCTTTTGATTTAAAGATCACGGGTAATTCATTTTTCATAGTTAACAACGGTAAGGACAATTATTTCACGAGAGACGGTTCTTTCTATGTTGACGCGGCAGGAAATCTTGCCACAACATCCACGGGTTACAATGTAATGGGATGGGGCGTTGAGGAAGCAACGGGCAATATCAAACAGGATACCGTAAAGCCTTTAAGAATCATGAGCCCCGACAATATGACATATCCTCCCGAAGCAACAAGCAAAGCTTTGGTTTCTGGTATTCTTGACAAGAACGATTCAAATGCTGCATCTTCTGCGGGAAAAACCATTTCCGTATCGATTTTTGACGGACTCGGATATGCATATACCGTTAAATTTGCAATCAAAAACACCGAAGCTGAAGGCGTTTACAATGTCGAAATGACAGATATCCTCGATTCCAACAACGAATCCTTGAAGGATGTTTATAAAGTCGGAAATATCAAGGACATCGCTACATTCGGTTCCGATATCACCGTTAACAATCAGGATATGTACGAAACGATTCAGGGCGTGACTTATGACGGCACAACAGGTATTTATTATAAAGAGACCGGATTGTCCGAAACATTCTCCGATTACGATACCACCAAAGTACCCGGTATTTCATATGCTCCTCTTTCTACGGCTGTAAGCAAGCCTGACAATCATGCGGGAGATACAATGACACTGCTTGGTACCGGAAATCTTTCCAAGGACGATCTTGAAGAAGCCTTCGGTCTTATCTATGTTAAAGATCCTACTCATTCCGGCGGCGGATATTATTATTACAACGACGGCCCCAACAACACCGGTACACCTTACGAATTGGATGATTCGAATCCGGATGAATGGGCAACAGTGCTTCAAAACAAGGGATTTACCGGATTTGATGCTTCCACATTCAGTGTAAGTCTTGACACCGACGGAAACGTTGATTTCTCGTTTGAACAGGAATTTACTTTTGCCGGAGAAACCGCTTTTGATGCACCCGCTACATTTACAAAGCAGATTACCGCTGAAGAAGCATTCGGTCTTCAGACTGATAATCCCAATTTGACATATACCGACATCATGGTAGTAGAAGTTGAAAACGGAAAAGCCAAAGCTCAGATTTCAACAAGCGAAACTCTTTCCGGAAATACACTTATTTTCGATACCGCAACCGGTGAATTTAAGAGCATTAACGGAGCCGATACGGCAACTTTGGATTTTGCTGCTCTTACAACAAATCTTATAGGTGAAACCGTCGACCTCGGACATTTCTCGGATGTTGAAATCGATTTCTCGAAAGCATCGATGTTCAATAACAACGGTACTTCCACAATTACCATGGTTAACGGCGACGACACCGGCTTGGGATCGGGAAGAAAACTCGGTGAATTATCCGGTGTTTCCATCCAGAATAACGGTATGATTTATGCATCGTACGACAACGGTCAGACAAGACTTCTCGGACAGATTGCCGTTGCGAATTTCGCCAATGCTTCCGGTCTTCAGAAGGAAGGCGACAACCTTTATTCCGCAACATTAAACTCCGGCGAATTCGACGGAATCGGTGTTGACGTTACGGCAGGCGGCGGATACATCTCTACCGGCGTTCTCGAAATGTCAAACGTAGACCTTTCCGCGGAATTTACGGAAATGATCACAACACAGCGTGGTTTCCAGGCAAACAGCCGTATTATTACGGTATCCGATACGCTTCTTGAAGAGCTTGTTAACTTAAAGAGATAATTTGATTTGATTCTATCGGTGCCAGACTATTTGTCTGGCACCATTTTGCGTTATATATTTATTATTTTTTTCGGGAGAAAAACATGATTGAAGTAACCAAACTCGACGGGGTCAAAATATTGTTAAACGACAGATATATCGAAACTGTCGAAGAAACACCAGATACTGTGATTACAATGTCTACCGGACGCAAGATAATTGTAAAAGAAGGTAGACAAGAGATTAAAAATTTAGTAAAATCTTAGGGAAGGGGAAACTATGCATTTTCCCCGATAAAACATATATAAGAAGGACACAAAAGTGGATTTGGCTTCGATTATCGGACTCGTTGTCTGCGTCACAATGATGCTCATCGGTATTATGACCGGTGATAACGGTGTAGCCGGTATCAAATTTTTCATTGATTTTAAGTCATTACTGATTACTTACGGTGGTGCTTTTTTTGCTGTTTTGGCTTCCATGTCCCTTAAGGATTACATCGGAGGCTTGAAGAGCTTTCTTTTGATATTCAAATCGCCGAAACAGGATGTTCCCGGAATGATCAGCAAAATAATCGAACTTTCAAACGTTGCTCGTAAGGAAGGTCTTCTTGCTCTCGAAGAAGTATCGGGAGAACTTGATGATGCATTCATGAAAAAAGGCATCCTTCTTATAGTTGACGGTACGGATCCCGAACTCGTAAGAGCCATCATGGAAACCGAACTTATAAGTACCGAGGAAAGACATAAGAAGAACATTAATTTCTGGTCCGACCTTGCGGCGATGGGCCCTGCCTGGGGTATGATCGGTACCCTCATCGGTCTGGTTCTCATGCTTCAAAACCTTTCCGATGCTTCAACCATCGGTCCCGCCATGGCTGTTGCCCTTATTACCACATTTTACGGTTCGCTTCTTGCAAACTGGATTTGTACTCCCACATCAAACAAATTAAAAGCAAACAATGCTACAGAAATACAGTGTAAGGAAATTATGATTGAAGGCCTTCTTTCGATTCAGGCAGGTGAAAACCCCAGAGTAATCGAAGAGAAACTCAAATCATTCCTTGCTCCTTCCGAAAGAAGCGCAGCTTCAAGCGAAGAGGGAGGTGAAGACAATGGCTAAGAGAAAGCAGGAAGATCCGCCTCAGGGATCGCCGGCATGGATGGCCACGTTTTCCGATTTGATGAACCTTCTTCTTTGTTTCTTCGTTCTTTTGTTTTCAATGTCGACGGTGGATGCCCAGAAATTCGAACTTGTTGCCGCTTCCTTTGCGGACACGTTTTCGATTTTCACCGCAGGCGGTAAGGCAATCGGCGAAGGCATGCTCATATCAAACGGCGTAAGTCAGTTGAGCAACCTTGACAAATACATTAATTCCATGGGTAAAGCCGAAGATTCCGAAAAGCAGGTTAACGATGCCCTTGAAGAATACGAAGCGCAGGCTCTTGCGGCAAGCGAAGAGATGGCTGAGCTCATAGAAGAAGCTTTGGAAGAAGAAAATATAAGCGACGAAGTAGGGGTTGAATTCAATTCCCAATATGTTTTGCTTACGATGAACGGAGCACTTCTTTTTAACTCCGGAGATGCGAAATTAAAAGAAGAATCGCTTCCTTTAATGGCACAGATAGCAAGAATTCTCGAGAGATATTCTGAAGGCATCATCGAGGTCGAAGGACATACGGACAATGTTCCGATGAACGGAGCGAAATATTCCGACAACGACGAACTTTCATCCGCGAGAGCAATCAGTGTTTTCAGATATCTTTTAAACAATACCGACATCGATCCGGCAAGAATCAAACATTCGGGCAGAGGAGAATATGTTCCCATTGCGGACAATTCGACAGCCGAAGGAAGAGCGCTTAACAGAAGAGTCGAAATTAAGATATATAATTTTTACAGTACAAATTACTGATTCGGAGAGAGAAAATGAAAAAAAATCTATTAGGAATCCTGATACTCGGTCTTACTTTTGTTAATATCATTATTTCCGGTATTACGATGTTCTCGGTAATGACCACCAATCAGAAAACAGCGAAAGTCGTTGCGGATGTTGCAAATGCGATAAGCATAGATCTGGGAACGGGTTCTTCGGAAGGACAGTTTGCCGAAGCGGTACCCATCGAAAACATCGAAACATATTCGATACCCGACAAGATGACAATCGCTCTTAAACCCACAATCGGAGACGATAAAGACCATTTTTGCATGGTCAGCGTTTTCTTCTCGATTAATACCAAACATAAAGACTACAAGAAATACAGCACCACAATTTCCGAAAAAGAAAATCTTTTCAGAAGTATCATCAACGACACCATCGCTCAATACACACTTGATGATGCGAGAGTATCTCAGGATGAGATGAAAAAAGAGATTTTAAAGAAGGTACAGGAGAAATATTCGGGTTCCGATTTTATTTTCGACGTATCTTTCAGCGATATAGTTTTCCAATAATCGCTTTTGCCTAAAAACGTGGGAAGGAGGGAGACTTTGTGAGTGAAGTTTTATCGCAAAATGAAATAGACAGTCTGTTAAAAGCATTAAACAGCGGTGAAATCGACGTTGACGTAATGAAAGACAACGAGGACGGCTCCATAAAGAATTACGACTTCAAACGCCCTTCAAAGTTTTCCAAAGAACACCTTCGTACCCTTGAACTTATTTTTGAACATTACGGCAGGCTTTTATCAACAAACCTTCCGGTTTATTTAAGAAAGAACGTACAGGTAAGCGTGGCATATTCCGAATCCGTTACGTTTTCGGAATTCTCGAATTCGCTCGGCAACCCTTCGGTTCTTTCAATCATAAAATTCGATCCGCTTCCCGGAGACATCATGATTAACCTGACATCTAACCTCGGATTTACGATGGTTGACAGGATGCTCGGCGGACCCGGAAAAACAATTGACAAAGTCAGGGATTTTTCCGAGATAGAACTCAGAATTATCGAAAAGATTCTTGTTATAAGCATGCAGCTTTTGAGAGAACCGTGGAAAAACGTTATCGAAATAAATCCCCTTCTCGACAGAATCGAAACCAATCCGCAATTCGCTCAGATCATTGCTCCGAACGAAATGATTGCCATCGTTACGTTGAACATGAAAATCGGAGATGTTGAAGGTTTCATGAATGTGGCGCTGCCGTTCCTTACGATAGAATCGGTTATCGATAATCTGAATACCAAATTCTGGTTCTCGAATATGACAAGCTTCTCCGAGGAAGATTATAACGAATACATTGCGGGAATGCTTAGAAGAGTCGATGTTCCGCTTAAATGTCTTCTCGGAAAATCAAGCGTTACGGTTTCCGATTTTACAAATCTTTCGATCGGAGACATTATAAGACTTGATACCAATGTTGAATCGGCACTCGAAATTTATGTCGGAAATATCCGCAAATTTACGGCTGTTGCCGGTGCAAGCAATGATAAATATGCAGTAAAAGTCACTTCTGTGATAAGAGAGGAGGAATAAACCTTTGGATGGTGGTATTTTATCCCAAGACGAAATAAATGCGCTGTTGTCCGGTATGGATTTGACAAATGACAATCCCTCCGAAAGTGAACCCTCACAGAGCGTTTCGACGTCTTCATCGGCGGTTGAAGATTTATCCGAATCCGAAAAGGACGCAATCGGTGAAGTAGCCAATATTTCGATGGGAACAAGTGCGACGACTTTGTACTCGCTTGTTAACAGAAGAGTTGATATTACAACTCCTCAGGTGCATATCGTAACATGGGAAGAACTCATTAACATGTACGACAGGCCCTGCGTGTTTATAAAGATCAATTATACAAACGGTCTTGACGGATCCAATATTCTGATTTTAAAAGAACTGGACGTTAAGATTATTACCGATCTCATGATGGGAGGCGACGGAACAAATACTTCCGGGGAACTCGGCGAGCTTCATTTAAGCGCCATTTCCGAAGCTATGAATCAGATGATGGGTTCATCGGCAACAAGCCTTTCTTCAATGCTTGGCAGAAAAATCGACATTTCGCCGCCCGAAGCATCGCTTATCAATATCAACGATGTTGCCGATCAGCAGGAACTTACAGGTTTCCTTTCCGGTTCGTTTGTAAGCATACGCTTCAGAATGCAAATCGGGGATTTGATTGATTCGACAATCCTTCAGCTTTATCCTCTTGAATTTGCGAGAGATCTGTACAATAAATTCGTAAGCAACGGTAATGATGCAGGACCTTCGAAGCACGAAGAGCCCAAAGAGGAAAAAACAATGGACATGGCTCCTAACATTACTCAAAATTATAGCGAGAGCGCTCCTTTGAATTCTCCTCAGGGAATGCCCGTTCAGGGAATGCCTTACGGCAATCCTTATCAGGCGCCTCCGATGGGCTATCAGATGCCTCCTTTCCCTCAGGGAAATGTGAATGTGGCTCCTGCTCAGTTCCAGACTTTCAGTCAGCCGACGGTTACGGCCAATACACCGGAAAACATAAATCTTATTATGGATGTTCCGCTTGAGGTTACCGTCGAACTCGGCAGAACAAAGAAATCAATAGCCGACATTCTTGATTTTGCTCCGGGAACCATTATTGAGCTTGACAAGATTGCGGGCGAACCTATAGACGTTTTGGTAAACGGGAAATTTGTTGCCAAAGGCGAGGTTGTTGTTATAGAAGAGAGCTTCGGTATCAGAATTACCGAAATAATTAATTGAAACAGGGGAGAAGAGAATTATGGGAAAAAATATTCTTATCGTGGATGACGCTGCGTTCATGAGAATGATGATTAAGGACATTTTATCCAAGAACGGTTACACAATCGCAGGTGAAGCCGAGAACGGAGTAAAAGCCATTGAAAAATACAATGAGCTTAAGCCCGATCTTGTTCTTATGGATATCACTATGCCCGACAAAGACGGCATTCAGGCTTTAAAGGATATTAAAGGAAGCGATCCGGACGCTAAGATTATTATGTGTTCCGCCATGGGCCAGCAGGCAATGGTTATCGAATCAATTCAGGCAGGCGCCAAAGACTTTATAGTTAAACCTTTCCAGCCCGACAGAGTTTTGGAGGCAGTCAAGAAAGTAGTTGGTTAAATATGATTCTTGCACTTAACAATTCATCCACGGGAAGTTTTGTTCAGTTTCTGACTGTATTTGTCCTGTTCATATTTGTTCTTTTGCTGTGCGCTTTTACGACCAGATTCGTAGCCGGGTATCAAAAGAACAAAATGATGTCAGGGAACATTCATGTTCTCGAAACATTCAAAATAGCGAACAATAAATTCATTCAGATTATTCAAATCGGGGATAAAACTTTTGCAATCGGCGTAGGAAAAGATTCCGTCACGATGCTTGGTGAATTAAACGAAGAGACTCTTATCATCAAAGAAACCGACGGTTTTGAAAGCATGGATTTCAAGAGTCTTCTCGACAAAGCAAAAAATATCAAACTTAAGAAATAGGCGATTGATATGAAGAATCAAAGCGTATGGTTTAAAATTGTTATAGGCTTATGCCTGCTGATTTCGGCAGGCATATTGTTGTATATTACGCCCTTAAAGGCGCACGCATCGGGATTGCAAAATGTCGATGATTTAACCGACGCCATTACTTCCTCAATCAGCAACGATATTGAAAACGAACTTAACGCGGACAATCCCAATTCGACTTTCAGCGTAAGTTTCAATTCCGGTAACGGTGAGCTCAACGGTTCTTTAAGAATACTTTTGATACTCACCTTTATTTCTTTTATACCCGCGATGCTTGTAATGCTTACGAGCTTTACGAGAATCATTATAGTTCTCCATTTTACGAGAACCGCTCTGGGTACGCAGACCGCGCCTCCGAATCAGGTGCTTATCGGTCTTGCGGTTTTCCTTACTTTGTTTATCATGGCACCCGTACTTACAAGGGTTAATAACGAAGCCATCATTCCTTTTGACAAAGGCGAAATTACCGCCAAAGAAGCTTTGGACAAAGGAATGGTTCCTTTGCGTGAATTTATGTACGGTCAGACCCAGGCAAAAGACGTTGCTACTTTTATGGAAATAGCCAACCTCGAATGGGACGGAAGCGACCCCGAAGCGGTACCTTCGACTGTTCTTATTCCCGCTTTTGTTTTGTCGGAACTCAGAACATCGTTTATTATCGGATTTTTGATTTACATTCCGTTTATTGTAATAGACATGGTTGTATCGTCGATACTTATGAGTATGGGTATGATGATGCTGCCGCCGACCACGATTTCCACTCCGTTTAAGATATTGCTTTTTGTGCTTGCGGACGGTTGGAATCTCGTAATCGTCAATCTGGTAAGATCGTTTTATTGACGATAAATTTTATTTGATTCGATTATAACGAAAGGAGCGATTGTTTATGAATTCAGGCACAGTCATTACCATAGCGAGAGATGCGGTATATACGATCATCATAACCGCCGCACCCGCTTTGCTTGTGTCCCTTGTCATCGGCCTTATAATATCCGTATTTCAGACCGTAACCAGTATTCAGGAACAGACGCTTACTTTTGTTCCCAAGATACTCGGTATTTTTATCACGATAATGCTTCTCGGACACTGGATGTTAAATAATATCGTAACTTATATGACGGCTTTATGGAATGACATTCCTTTATATATTCGCTGATTATGATTGATTATTCGTTTCCCATCCAAGAATTAGAATATTTTCTTTTGATAATGACCAGAATAAGCTGTTTCGTGTTTGTGGCTCCTTTTTTCTCGATTTCGAGTACACCCAACAGAGTAAAAATAGGTTTTTCGTTCTTTCTCTCAGTCCTGGTGTATTATGCCACAATGCCGCATCTTTACGAATCCCCGGGAACGCTTATTTCGGTTTCGACAATGATAATACGCGAAGCCGCGGTAGGACTGCTTTTGGGCCTCGGAGCCTATATCTGTCAGACGATTGTTTTGTTTGCGGGTCGAATCGCCGATATGGAAATGGGATTTGCGATGGCCAATCAGCTCGATCCCGCCACCAAACAGGACGCTACGATTACCGGTGTTTATTATCAGTACATGTTCATGCTTTTGATGGTTCTTACCGGTCTTTACAAATATTTTGTTTCCGCAATAGCGGAAACGTTTACGCTAATTCCGATAGGAAAAGCGGTTTTCAATTACGACAGACTTCTTGATTCCGTAATAAAATTCCTGGGTCAGTACATGCTGATCGGCTTACAGATTTGTCTTCCCGTTTTTTGCGTAATCATGCTTTTGAATGCGATTTTGGGTATTCTTGCAAAAGTAGCGCCGCAGATGAATATGTTTGCCGTCGGAATCCAGCTTAAAGTATTTACGGGGCTTGCGGTACTCTTTATTACCGTAGGACTTTTGCCCAAATTATCGGATCTTTTGTTCAAAGCCATGCAAAAGGGTATTGTATCCTTCGTGGAGGGTTTGATGGATGCTTCAATATGATCTTCAGCTTTTCGCCAAAGAAGGACCCGGCGGAGAAAAAACAGAAGAAGCTACACCTAAAAAGTTAGAGGACGCCAGAAAAGAAGGTCAGGTTGCCAAAAGTAAGGAAATTTCGCTCGGATTTTCCCTTCTTGCGATGTTCGTCCTTTTGAAATTGTGGATTGGAACGCTCGGCAGTCAGTTCCTTGACATTTTCAAAACGACTTACAACATGATTCCCGCATTGGCAAGGAGAATGGCTTATGCGGATACAGTCTGGTATTTTCTTACGATTTTAAGAAACGTAATCATCAAACTGCTTTTATATTTGGCTCCGTTTCTTTTGGTTGCGCTTATCGTCGGACTTACCACCGAAATCGTTCAGGTTAAATGGAAGCCGACCGCAAAGCCCCTGCAGCCTAAATTATCGAAATTCAATCCGATTAACGGATTTAAAAAGATTGTTTCGCTGCAATCGCTTGCAGAGCTTTTAAAATCGATTTTAAAGATTTTAATAATCGGATATATCGCATATTCGACGCTTCACGACAAATGGTCCACGATTCTGATTCTCTTGGATATTCCTCTTATGCAGGCGATAGGGACCGTTGGAAATATTGTAATAAATCTCGGAATCAA
The DNA here is from genome assembly GCA_017613435.1 of Lachnospiraceae bacterium. Classification (GTDB taxonomy): domain Bacteria; phylum Bacillota; class Clostridia; order Lachnospirales; family Lachnospiraceae; genus UBA3766. The sequence continues at coordinate 27,461 of JAGADU010000143.1, forward strand.
AATTGCCGCTTTTTATCTTATCATTGCTTTTGCCGATTATGCTTTCCAGAGATGGAAATTCAGGGAAGACATGAAAATGACCAAGCAGGAAGTCAAGGATGAATACAAACAGTCCGAAGGCGATCCTCAGATTAAAGGTCAGATTAAGCAAAAAATGCTGCAGGCTTCCAGAAGGCGTATGATGCAGGATATTCCCAAAGCCGATGTCGTAATTACAAACCCTACGCATTTTGCCGTTGCGATTCAATACGATCCCGATACCGCGGATGCGCCGATTGTGGTTGCGAAAGGTGCTGATTACATAGCTGCCAAAATTAAGGAAGTAGCCAAAGAAAACAAGGTAGAAATCGTTGAAAACAAACCGCTTGCCAGAATGATTTATTACAATGTCGAGATCGGACAGCTGATTCCGCCCGAACTTTACAAAGCGGTTGCCGATATTTTGGCATATGTATACAAAATTCAGGGGAAAATATAATTCATTAAACACAGAAAGGAGGTAAGCATCGTGAAAAGAGCCGACATAGCTGTTGCAGCATATATACTTGCGGCATTTGTTATGCTCATAGTTCCCATTCCGAACTGGCTTCTCGACATTTTGCTTGCCGTTAACATTTCCACGGGATTTGTTATTCTTTTCTCCACAATGTTTGCAAAAGAAGTATTGGATATGTCTTATTATCCCACGATTCTTTTGTTCACGACGATTTTCAGAATTGCGCTTAACGTCTCATCCACGAGACTTATTCTTACAACCGGCAATCCCGGTAACGTAGTCGAAACTTTCGGTTCTTTCGTTGGTTCCGGTAATTTGATAGTCGGTGTTGTTATTTTCATAATACTTATTATCATTCAGTTTGTCGTAATCAACAAAGGTTCAGAAAGAGTAGCGGAAGTAACTGCCAGATTTACGCTCGATGCGATGCCCGGTAAACAGATGGCAATCGACGCCGATTTGAATACCGGTGCAATAACCGATGAAGAAGCAAAAGAGAGACGTGAAAAGATTCAGCATGAAGCAAGCTTTTTCGGTTCCATGGACGGTGCCGTAAAATACGTTAAAGGAGATGCGACCGCAGGTTTGATTATTACCGCGGTTAACATTGTCGGCGGAATCGCAATGGGCGTTTTGATGCAGGGAATGGCCATTACGGACGCTTTAAACAAATATGTTATCCTTACAATCGGTGACGGACTCGTTTCACAGATTCCCTCGCTTCTTATATCTCTTTCGACAGGTATTCTCGTAACAAAAGGTTCGAAGGAAGCGGATTTCGGTCCTCTTATCCTGAAACAGATTTTCAGCGTGCCCAAAGTCATGTACTTCGTAGGTGCGATTATCATGGGACTCGGTATTTTGACTCCCCTTAAATTCTGGCTGTTCGGCGGATTCGGTGTTCTTTTCCTTGTCGGCGGAAGAATTATGGCAAATAACATCGATGTCAAAAAAGTCGAAAAAGAGGTTGATAAGGACGAAGTTGCCGCAGCCGAGACAAGACAGCCCGAAAACGTCAATTCGCTTTTGCAGGTCGATCCGATCGAATTGGAATTCGGTTACGGTATCATTCCTCTTGCGGATGTTAACCAGGGCGGAGATTTGCTTGACCGTGTCGTAATGATAAGACGTCAGATAGCATTGGAACTCGGTACAGTTGTTCCCATAATCAGATTAAGGGACAACATTCAGCTTAATCCTAACCAGTATATTATTAAAATAAAAGGTATTCAGGTTTCGGAAGGAGAAATTCTTTTCGACCATTATATGGCTATGAATCCGGGCTTTGTAACCGAAGAAGTTACGGGTATTCCGACATTCGAACCTTCTTTCCATCTTCCTGCGTTATGGATTACCGAAAGTCAGAGAGAAAGAGCGGAAGCCGCGGGTTATACGGTTGTCGATCCGCCTTCGATAATTGCGACTCATCTTACGGAAATCATAAGACATTATATTTCCGAACTTCTTACAAGACAGGATGTATCGAAGCTTGTAGATAATCTGAAAGAAACAAACCCGGCTCTTATCGACGAACTTACACCCAAACTCCTCGGTCTCGGCGATATTCAAAAAGTATTGCAGAATCTTTTGAAGGAAGGCATTTCGATAAGAGATCTTCTTACGATTTTCGAATCGCTTGCGGATCATGCCCAGACAACAAGGGATACGGATATTCTTACCGAATATGTAAGACAGTCGCTTAAGAGAGCGATTTCCGGAAAATATTTCCTGCCGAACGAAACCACGAGCGTTGTAACATTAGATCCCAAACTTGAGCAGGAGATGATGAGTTCCATCAAACAGACCGAGAACGGATCTTATATCGCGATGGATCCCGAAAAGGTTAAAAAGATAATGAACAATGTGGAGACGGAAGTAGGAAAACTCGAGCAACTCGGTAAAGCTCCGATTCTTTTGACATCTCCGATTGTCAGAATGTATTTTAAGAAATTAAGCGAAGATTATTTTGCGGATTTGATAGTAATTTCGTATAATGAAATAGAAAGCAATGTTGAATTGCAGTCTGTGGGAATGGTAAGTGCGTAATGATAATCAAAAAATATCAGGCAAAAACTGAAAACGAAGCCATGAATCTGGCAAGGGCGGAACTTGGTGAATCCTGTGTGTCTCTTAATGTCAAAACCGTTAAGCAAAAAGGCATCATGAAACTTTTCAAAGCACCTTTTGTCGAAGTGACGGTTGCACTCGAAGAAGAAAGCGAAACGGATTACGATTCTTTAATTAAGCCCATTATCCCCATTTCCGAGGATCGCAATATTTTCAAAGCTTCGGGCTTTAATGCGGTTGTTGACGAAAACACCCAAATATCCGCACCGGAAAAAGAAAAAAGCATCAAAAACGAATATGAAGCATCCGACGATGAGAAGGAAGATAATAACGAAGTTATCAAGGATAATCCCGTAAAAGAAGAAACCCCGGCAAAGAAATCATCGTCCAAAGGAAAAAAGAAGAGGGAAATCACTTCGGATTCCGAAATGGATGCCGTATACGAACTTATATCCCAGACGCTTATCGACAATGAAGTTGACGAGGATTATGTCGAAGAAATTGTCGAAGAAGCAAAAGGAAGACTCAAAAGCAATACTCCGATGGATACGGTTTTATCCCATATTTATCAGCGTCTTATTTTAAGATTCGGAGAACCCAAAACCATAGAACCCGCTGATAAGAATCCCAAGGTTATTTTCTTTGTGGGTACAACCGGAGTCGGCAAAACAACCACGATTGCCAAAATTGCTTCCAAGCTTTTCGTGGCAGGAAACAAAGTTGCTCTTTTTACATCCGACACATACAGAATCGCGGCTGCGGAACAGCTTCGTTCCTACGCGAATATCATGCAGGTTCCTTTCAGAATCATATATACGATAGATGATTTCGAAGAGGGACTGGACACATTCAGGGATTACGATTACATTCTCGTCGATACGGTCGGTCATTCGCATAAGAATCAGGAACTTAAAGCCGATATGAAGAAGTTCATTGATTTTTCGAAAGAAAAGACGGAAACGGAAGTTTATCTCGTACTTGCCGCATCCACAAAGATGAAGGATTTGATCCACATTGCGGACAGTTACAAAGAAATTTCGGATTACAGACTTATCTTCACCAAACTCGACGAAACATATTCGTTCGGTACGATTTTCAATCTCAGAATTCATACCGATGCACCTTTAAGTTACGTAACTTACGGACAGAACGTTCCCGAAGACATAGATGTTTTCAAACCCCAGCAGATAGTAAAGAAATTGCTCGGAGGGCAGTAAAACATAAGGCAGCGGAGATTAATTATGGATCAGGCTTCAGGATTAAGAAATATAATAAAAGCATCGCAGACAAGACCTCTTGCCAGAGTAATTACGGTTACAAGCGGCAAGGGCGGCGTAGGCAAATCCAATACCGCCATCAATCTGGCCGTTCAATTCAAAAAAATGGGGCAGAGGGTTATTATTCTCGATGCGGATTTCGGACTTGCCAATATTGAAATTATGTTCGGTGCCGTTCCCAAGCACAATCTTTTTGATTTGATTTACAAAGGCATGAAGATGGAGGATATAATCACCTGGGGTCCTTCGGATATCGGCTTTATTTCCGGCGGTTCCGGTATTGCCGGAATGTCTAATTTAAGCAGGGAATACCTCACTTACATAATTCAGAATCTTGCTCAGCTCGATGCAATGGCAGACATTATTATTGTTGATACTGGAGCGGGAATTTCCGATGCGGTTTTGGAATTCCTCGTTGCAAGCGGCGAAATTCTTGTTGTAACCACACCCGAACCGACATCCATCACGGATTCGTATTCATTGCTTAAAGCTTTATCGCACCACGAGAGATTTTCCGCCGAAAACACCAATATTAAAGTTGTTGCCAACCGTGTTACTTCGGAGAATGAAGGCAAAACTCTTTTTAATAAATTAAATACCGTAGTATCGAGATATTTAAAACTTCCTATCTGTTTTTTGGGCAGCATTCCTCAGGATGATGCTTTGCAAAAAGCGGTCATGCAGCAGATGCCCGTTTCCATCCAAACGCCCAAATCAAAATCTGCTTGCGCATATGAGACCATTGCGAATATACTTATGAATAGGGAGATAAACAAAAATAACAAAAATAGGGGTATGGCTGCTTTCTTTTCACATATTGTTGCGGCTAAAAAATCTGTATGAAAGAAAAAGATACCGGTTTATTGTTAAGTAAATATATTGCTCCTGGCTCAAAGATCGAACTTGAGGCTATCGACAGGGTTCTTCAGGAAGACGGCAGTTATCAGCGAAAAAAATTCGATTCGAAAGTAGTCGATGTCATTGATGAAGACCGCCTTGAAATACTTATGCCCATGGAACAGACAAAACTTGTTTTGTTACCCGTAAACGGTGAATACGATATTCATTTCTTTACGACAAAAGGTTTGTTCCAGTGCCTTGTCAGAGTTGTCAACAGATATAAAAACGGAAATCTTTACCTTCTTGAGATTGAACTTATTTCAAATCTTCAAAAATACCAAAGAAGAGAATATTACAGATATTCCTGTATGCTTCCTCTTTCGTTCAGACTTCTTACCGAAGCCGAAAAGAAGGCGGTTGACAACAAGAGAAAGATACTTTTTGACGAGCTTCCGATGATTGAATCGCAGATTGTGGATATATCGGGCGGCGGTATGAGATTCGTCACAAACGAAGTATGCGAAGTGAATGATTACATATTTACCGATTATGCTTTGGCAAACGGCAAAAGATTCAATCATGTGGCAAAGATTCTTGCGGTTAAACCCCTCGAGCATTCCGCCAAGGATCCGAGGTTCGAATTAAGATGCCAGTTCGTCGATATTTTAAACGGCGAAAGGGAAATGATTATCAGATACATTTTCGAAGAAGAAAGAAAGAAAAGAAAAAGGGAAACGTAAGATTTTTACAAAAAACAATCCGAAAGGGTTGTTTTTTTATATAAAATATACAATAGAATCATTATAAATTCTACATCAATAAAGTGACTATGCATACATGAGTAATCCAACTTGTGATATAATAGCAGAGTAGTTTCGGAATCTATATTTTGAGGTCAACGGCATGAATAGAATTATTGCTATTGCCTGTTCGACCGGAGGTCCCAAAGCTCTTCAAAAATTGATACCAAGCCTCAACTCGAATCTTAACTGTCCGGTTTTGATTGTTCAGCACATGCCGGACGGTTTTACGAAGACTTTGGCCGAAAGGCTCGATTCTTTGACTGACATAAAAGTCAGCGAAGCTGAGGACGGAGAAATTATTGAAGACAATCATATATATATTGCCAAAGCCGGTTTCCATTTGAAAGTGGCATTCAAAAACGGACACCACAGGATAGTGCTTGAAGACGGTGAATTAAGAGAAGGCGTTAAACCCTGCGCCAATTATATGTATGAATCTTTATCGGATAGCAGATATGATGAAATAATATGCATCGTGTTAACCGGTATGGGGTCGGACGGTACCGAAGGAATTATCAATCTTAACAAAAAGAAGAAAATCAAAGTTATCGTTCAGGACAAGGATACAAGCGTTGTTCACGGAATGCCCGGAAGCATTCTTAAAACCGACCTTGTCTGTACCGAAAGTCATATAGAGGAAATTGGAAAAGAGATAAAAAAACTAATGGAGGAATAGACTATGGATGTCAGTCAGTATCTGGACATTTTCATTGACGAGACCAAAGAGCATTTGCAAAATCTGAATACTCATATTCTCGAACTCGAACAGGACGGCGAGAATATGGATACCATCAATGAGATTTTCCGCGCCGCACATTCCTTAAAAGGTATGGCGGGTACCATGGGTTACAAGAGAATGCAGACTCTAACTCATGATATGGAAAATGTTTTCTCTGAAGTAAGAAACGGAAATATTAAGGTTGATTCCGATATGATCGACCTCCTCTTTAAGTGCCTTGACGCTCTCGAGGAATATTTGACGACCATTCAGGAAACAGCGGACGAAGGCACCAACGACAACGAACCCTTGGTTAAAGGTCTGAATGACATTCTTGAATCAAAGAATGCCAAAGAGGAAGTCAAGGAAGAAAAGAAGACCAAAAAGTCCGAAAAGAAGAGTAAGAAAGAAGCCAATGACAAAGCCAAGGAAAAATGGCATGAAATAAAATTGGAAGAATCTGTCAAGACCGTTATAAGGGAAGCCGTAAAAGATAATTTTAAAGCATACGGTCTTTCCGTTTATATTCAGGAAACCTGTCTTCTTAAAGCGGCGAGAGCATTTCTTGTTTTCAAGGCCCTCGAAGAACTCGGAGAAGTCGTTGTTTCCAATCCTTCGGCTCAGGATATCGAGGACGAATCTTTTGCATTTGATTTTTCCGTGATTTTCTTATCCGACAAACCTCTCGATCAGATTATCGCTGCGATTAAAAACGTTTCCGAAATCGAAGAAGCGATAGGCGGCGAAATTGAAATCGAAATAGAAGAAGAGGTTCATGAAATTGAAGAAACCGTAAACGAAGGCGTTCCCGCAGTTGCGAACGACAGCGCAAATCAGAACGCAAAAGCACAGGTCGGTCAAAAAGCAGCACCAAATACCGCGGTTGCCGATAAGAAGAATTCCGGAAAGCCCGTTGTTAACAGAACGGTACGTGTAGATATCGAAAAACTCGATTCCCTTATGAATCTGGTTTCCGAACTTATTATTTCAAAGAACTCGCTTGTATCCGTTGCGGGAAGCGTTGTCGGATCTTCGAATATCGCTTTTAACGAACAGATTGAATATCTTGAAAGCGTAACGACAAACCTTCACGAATCTGTTATGAAGGTTCGAATGGTTCCCATCGAAAATACAGTCAACAAGTTCCCCAGAATGATCAGAGATCTTTCTAAGAAACTCGACAAAAAGATGGAACTTTACATGACAGGTGAAGATACCGAACTCGACAGAACCGTTGTTGATGAAATCGGCGATCCCCTGATGCATCTTTTAAGAAATTCCGCGGATCACGGCCTTGAAAGCGCAGAAATAAGAGCCCAGAGAGGAAAGCCCGAAGTCGGCTCCATTTTCCTTGATGCATATCAGGACGGAAATAACGTAGTTATCGAAGTAAGAGATGACGGTAACGGTATCGATATAGACAAAGTTAAGGCAAAAGCCATTGAAAAAGGCAAGATTACCCAGGAAATGGCTGATTTAATGTCTGACAAGGAAGCCATCGATCTTTTGTTCCAGCCTTCGTTTTCGACTTCCGAAACCGTTTCCGATATTTCGGGAAGAGGTGTGGGACTTGACGTTGTTAAATCAAAGATCGAAGCGTTAAGCGGAGAAATAGAGGTTAAAACAAAACTCGGCGAAGGCTCGACATTCATCATCAGACTTCCTCTTACTCTTGCAATCATTCAGGCGTTGATGGTAGTTGTCGGTAACGAAAAATATGCAATTTCCCTCGGCGCCATTCAGACAATCGAATCCATTAAGCCCGACGATATCAAAAAAGTTCAGGGCAAAGAGGTAATCAATTTAAGAGGTGCGGTTATTCCTCTTGTCAGATTAAACCGTATTCTGGATCTTGAAGAAAAAGAAGAGACAAAGAGAGATTTGATAGTCCTCATCGCAAAGAAGGGGGACCGTCTTGCCGGACTTGTTGTCGATGAACTCATAGGTCAGATGGAAATCGTTATCAAGCCCATGGGCAAATATGCCGGAAGCACAAAATTTATTTCCGGTGCAACGATTCTCGGCGACGGCGAAGTAGCACTCATTCTTGATGCGAACGCTTTGATATAAGGAGGTAAACATGGAAGAATTGGCTCTTGCGAGTGAAATCACTCAATATATAAAAATACGTCTCGGCGATGAATATTTCGGCATTGACATCAAATTTGTCGACAATATCGTCAGAATGCAGCATATTACAAGAGTGCCCAAATCCGCCTCTTATATTAAAGGTGTAATTAATCTTCGAGGCGAAGTAATTCCCGTATTTTCTTTGAGACTTAAAATGGGTCTTGAAGAAATCGAGGAGACCAAACAGTTTAGGATTATTATTTTGAAAGTCGAAGGGGAATCCGTAGGAATAATAGTCGATGAAGTCAGAGAAGTTTCAAATGTTTCTTCCGACGAAATCGAAAAAGTATTTCACAACAATGCGGAGGGAATTCAAAATTTCCTTTCCGGTGTGGGAAAAACGGAAAACGGGTTGATTTCACTTTTGGACATAAATGAAATCTTGAATGAAAAGGCTCTTTGATTGGAGAAAATATGGGAAAAATTGATTTAAATTCCGAAAACAGTGTATACTTTGACGTTTTAAGAGAAATCGGCAATATCGGTTGCGGAAACGCCACCACGGCGCTTGCACACATGCTTAACAAAAAAGTCGATATGTCGGTTCCCAGAGTAAGGCTTCTGGATTTTCAGGAAGTCGGTTCGATTCTCGGCGGCGAAGAACAGATTATGGCCGGAATATATCTTATGGTTGAAGGAGATATTACGGGTTCCATAATGTTTCTTCTCGAAAAAGAATCGGCAAGAAATTTGATAGCGATGCTTATGGGAACAACTCCTTCTGACGGTGAATTAAACGAAATTGAACAGTCGGCATTAAAAGAGATCGGAAACATTATTACGGCATCCTATCTCAATTCGCTTTCGACTCTTACAAATTTGTCTATTTATCCTTCAGTACCTGCATTAAGCATAGACATGGCAGGAGCGATTCTTTCCGTTCCGGCTATAGAGTTCGGGCTTATAGGAGATAAAATTCTTCTTATCGAAAACGAATTTTCCGAAGGAATGAACGGATTTTTTATCCTTGTTCCGGATTTGGAAAGTTACGATAAGATTTTCGCTTCAATAGGAATGTAAAGTAATAATGGGGAATTAACAATGTCAGAAATCATTAAGGTAGGAATGGCCGACCTTAAAACATGCAAAGCACCTGACGGCGTCACCACATTGGGACTTGGTTCCTGTGTCGGTATTGCCATCAGAGATCCGATTATGAAAATCGGAGGACTTGCACATGCAATGCTTCCGGATTCGACCAGAATTAAAAACAATACAAATTCATACAAATTTGTGGATACCTGTATCGAAGAGCTTGTTAACGAACTTGTAAAACAGGGCGCTTCGAAAAGCAGACTCCAAGCCAAAATAGCCGGCGGAGCCCAAATGTTCGCATTCCAGAACAAATCTGAAATGGTTCGTGTGGGCGAACAAAATGTTATGGCATCCAAAGCCAAGCTTGCGGAGCTGGGAATTCCCCTGCTTGCCGAGGATACGGGACTTAACTTCGGTAGAACCGTTGTATTTTACCCGGAAACCGGAGATTTTGTCATAAGAGCCGTGGGTAAGGATGAAAAGGTGATTTAAATGAAAAAAATAAAGCTTTTACCTGCTTTTGTTACATTGCTGGCCGGCGCAATTACGAGTATTTCGATGTATGTGACGAATCAGGACCTTATAACCACTTTGCTCGTATTGTTTATTGTACTTTTTGTTTTTTATTTCGTCGGAGTATTGGCGATGAAAATAATTGTCGACTTCATGAAGAAAAAGGAAGCCGAGGAACCTGTATCCGAAGAAGGTCAGGTTCTCGAAAAAGAAACAAAAGAAAATGTGGAAAGTTAATCGGGGAATATAGGGAATGGACGAGATTACAAGAAAAAATTTATGGGATGATTACAGAAGACTGAAATCCGACGCTGCAAGAGAAAAACTCATTCTTGAGTACGTTCCTCTTGTTAAGGTCGTTGCGGGAAGATTGAGCATGTATCTCGGATACAGTGTTGAATACGAAGACCTTTGCAGCTACGGAATATTTGGTTTGATTGATGCCATTGACAAATTTGACAAAGAAAAAGACGTTAAATTTGAGACTTATGCTTCTTTGCGAATCAGAGGCGCCATTCTTGATCAAATCAGAAAACTCGATTGGATTCCCAGAACCGTGAGACAGCGTCAGAGACAGCTTGATACCGCGATGAGAGAACTTGAAAACGAGCTCGGAAGACCTGCTACGGATGACGAAGTTGCAAAAAGAGTAGGAATCAGCGAAGATGAGCTTGTTGATTGGCAGACTCAGTGCAAAGTCAGCAATGTTGTTTCATTGAACGAATATCTTGAAACGGGTGCTGATATTTCAAACGAGTCGGCCGGTGCCAGCCGTCATTTCGATTCTCCCGAAAGTGCTTTCTTAAAAGACGAACTTAAAGGGAAATTGGTGGATGCGCTTGATATTCTTACCGAAAAGGAAAAAAGTGTAGTAGTCCTTTATTATTACGAAGAACTTACTCTTAAGGAAATCAGTAATGTATTGGACGTTTCCGAAAGTCGTGTATCACAGTTGCATACCAAAGCTTTGAACAAAATGAAAGGCATTCTCGGAAAATACACCATGATTTTTGATTAATACTGAATGAGGGTCACGTATGAACGGTTATTTCCAACTTGAATGCACACCGCAGGAGACGAATTTACTGATTTTTAAACACACCGGAGACGGTGTTCCTTTGAACATTAACGAAATTGCCGAATATTTAAACAAAAAAGGCATACCTTTCGATATCGCGGAACTGAACAAGAAAATAATGCAGATTCATGATAATGGAAAGGTTTTTCTTGATGACGTAAAAAGATATCCCGAAAGAGAAATGATAGTTGTAAGCATTTCTCCCGATAAAATGACTGCCACAGGCAGATTTTATCCTCCCAGTGTCGGAGGAAATCTTTTAAGCAGAGAAGACATCGTCAGCGATCTCAATTCCGCCAAAGTTACGTACGGAATTGATTTTGCCGCAATAGATGCTTATATTGCGAACAGAGAATACTGCAAGGATTTTGTTCTTGCAAAGGGCAAGGAAGTAAGACACGGAAGCGACGCTTCGATAGAATATTTCTTTAATACCGATTTACGTGCAAAACCTACGCTTAACGAAGACGGAAGCGTGGATTTCTTTAATCTGAATACGGTTAATCACATCAAAAAAGGCGATATTCTCGCCAGACTTACCAAAGAAGATCTCGGAGAAGCCGGGTTGGACGTTACAAACGGTTTTGTTAAACCCAGAGACGTTAAAAAACTTACGCTTAAATTCGGACGAAATGTTTTGCTTAACGATGACGGAACTGAGGCATATTCCGAAGTTTCGGGTCATGTTATGCTTGTTGAAGGCAAGATTTTCGTATCAAACGTTTTTGAAGTCGAAAACGTTGATGCCTCCACGGGTGATATAATTTACGACGGTTCGATTAAAATAAACGGAAACGTTAATTCCAATTTTACGGTCAGGGCTACGGGAAATATCGAAGTTGCGGGAGTAATCGAAGGCGCCAGGGTTCATGCCGACGGAGACATTACCATCGCGAGAGGAATAAACGGCATGGGCAAGGGAGATATCTCTGCGGGCGGCAATATTATTGCCAAATATGTCGAAAACGCCAAATTGACGGCCGGCGGATATGTTCAGTCAGAAGCGATTATGCATTCTAACGTATCGGCCAGAACCGAAATCATCGTAGACGGCAAAAAGGGAAATATCAGCGGCAGTTTCGTCTCCGCAAGAGACAGCGTATCCGTAAAGAGCCTCGGTTCACAGATGGGAAGCGATACCGTTGTTCAGCTCGGTCTCGATCCCAAGATGAAGGAGAGAATGGATTTCCTTAACGCCGAAGTTGAGAAAATAAACAAGAATCTCAATCAGATTCTTCCGGTTCTCGATGCTTTTAAACAAAAGATATCAAAGGGCTTAAAACTTACTCCCGATACGGTTAAAAATATCAAGGATATGTCCGAAGCGGCATCGAAGCTTATGAAACAAAGAGAAGATTATGGTCAGGAACTTGAAGAAATAAAAGAATCCATGGTTTCCGACACGACTTCTCAGGTTGTTGTAAAAGATGTTGTTTTTGCGGGAACGAAAATCTGCATCAACGATATCCAGATGACAGTTAAATCGGACTGCAGATTCTGTCGTTTTTACAGAGACAGAGGCGATATTAAGATGACTTCATTATAAAGAGGAGCAAAAATGACTTTACTTGAAATACTTTTACTTATAACGGGTATTGCTTGTTTGGTTGCAGGCTTCTTTATTCCCGAAAAGAATAAACCCAAAAGCGCTTCGGAAGAAAAGAAAGAAGCGGAGCATATAAAAGAATTAATCGAAAAAGAAGTCGACAAATACAAGGATACTTTAAGATCCTCACTTGAGGACGAAGTATCGCAGTATATGGACAAAGCCGAGAGAGGGCTTGAGAGAATATCAAACGATAAAATCATGGCTGTTACCGAATACGGCGATACGGTGCTTAAGGATATTAACAAAAACCATGAAGAAGCCGTTTTTCTTTATAATATGTTAAACGAAAAACATGATGATATTTTAAAGAGCCAGGCCAAGATCGAAAGCACGTCGAAAGAAGTAAAAGATACTCTCAAAGCGATTGAAAACGCAAAAGATGAGGCAAATGCCGATTTTGCAAAGAATAAATCCGCTTTGATGATTGAACTCGAACAGAAAGAAAACGAAATCGAACTTGAAAAGAACAAATTGAGTGCGATGGAAGAGGAGTTCAACAAAAACAGACAGAGCGCATCGACTTTGAGGGAGACGCAAAAGAGGGCTCCCAAGAAAAGCGTCAGAAGATCCTCTGATTCCGTCAATTACGCAAGCAATCACAATGAAGAGATTCTTCGCCTTTACAAAGAAGGCAAGAGCAATGTTGCGATAGCTAAGGAATTGGGAATAGGCGTGGGTGAAGTTAAGCTTGTAATCGATTTGGCGAAAATGTAGTGAGTGGACGATGAATCTTAGAAGTTACTTAAAAGGAATAGGTGTCGGCATTATCGTTGCCGCGCTTGTTTTGATAATAGCAGGAAAAATAAATAAAGCCGCTGTTTCAGACGATGAAATAAAAAGGCGTGCAAAAGAGCTCGGAATGATTGAAAGCACGACTTTAAGCGAGCCTCTCGGAAATAAGAGTTCACTTAAAGATTACGAGGAAATACCGGGTAATAAAGAAAAATCCGTTTCCGACAATTTATCTGAAAATGAAAACTCATCCGATATATCAATTGACAATGCAGGTATATCCGAAAAAGATTCGAAAGAAAAAGACGCTTTAAACGAAGAATCTTCGACTGAAGCAAAGAATGATACTTCCGATACAAACAAAAACGAATCGGATGTAAACACATCGGAAATAAACGAATCGGATAAAAATGCATCGGATAAAGACGCAGATAAGAATTCAGATAAAGGAAATAACGAGTCAAATAATGACAAGAACACCGACATGGGAGAAACCGTACGTGTTGAGATTATTTCAGGTATGAGTTCCGAATCTGTTGCTTCGGCCGTCAAAGCCGCAGGCCTTGTTTCGGATGATATTGAATTTAATTCCTATCTATGCTCGAACGGATATGACAAAACGCTGCGTGTCGGATCCCATGAGATTAAAAAGGGCGCGGATTTCGAAACCATAGCCAGAGCCCTTTGCGGAGAATGATCGATAAATATTTTTAATACAAACAAACCCCTTGCAAAAAGGGGTTTTGTTATGTTATAATTCAAGCGTTGCGCTAAAACACACGTATGCTGTTATGAGGATTGGTGCCCATGCGGTTGTCCTTGATGTTGATGCATACGGAGGAAAAACCAAGGAGGAAAATTAAATGAGCGTTATTTCAATGAAACAGTTACTCGAGGCAGGTGTGCACTTCGGACACCAGACAAGAAGATGGAACCCCAAGATGGCTCCTTATATTTATACCGAGAGAAACGGTATTTATATTATCGATCTTCAGAAGTCTGTAGGAAAAGTTGACGAAGCATACAATGCAATTTCAGAAATTGCACAGGCAGGAGGAACTGTTCTTTTTGTTGGTACAAAGAAGCAGGCTCAGGATGCTGTAAAGACAGAAGCAGAGCGTTGCGGTATGTACTA
>JAGADU010000144.1 GCA_017613435.1 Lachnospiraceae bacterium
CAACGCGGCAAAAAGTCTGGCGGCAACGCAGTCCGTTTTGTCGACGGTTTATTCCGATGCGGGCAACGGCATCTCAAGCGATATGAGAGAGAGTGCCAAAAAGCTTGCAATCGGAGATGTTACGGATGTAACCATGTTCATGGTTTGGACCAAGGCTCCCCTTGAGTACGGAGTAACCAAAGCGCTTCCCGAAAATATCGCATCGTATACGGTGGACAGGGCGCTTTATTCTCAGGCGGGGGAGTTTTTTGTTTATAACGGAACCGAATGGGAAAAGTCGGACGAAAGCACATGGAACGACGCAAAGAATTCCGTGTCGACGGATTTCTCCCGCGCAATTTACATGTGGCCGTATGACGTGAGAGATCTGGCGCTTCCGTGGAACGATATAGACGATGTAAATTTTGCAAGCGACGAAGACAGAAACCTCCTTAAAACCGCAACGCTCATCCTAGAAGAAGAAAAAATGGATTATGTGTATTTCGAGAAGGAAGGAAGAAACAACAATTCCGGATTAAGTTCGATAAATATTCTTTTCTGGAAAGAAGGAGACGTAATCAAGAGTACGTGGACTTCGATAAACGGCACGGACTTTTTTAAGGCGGACGACGGCAATACATATACTCTTAAAAATCTTAACAGGTATCCTTTCGAAGGATGGGAAGTCGCAGGCAACAGCGCACCCGCGCTTCTTTCGATTGCAGATATCAGGGATTACGTTTATGCAAATACGGGAAACGCTTTTTCGTTTAAGATAAAACTCGGCGAACCGTCCCTCGATCAGATAACCGAGGTATTTGTAAGCAAGTCGGGATTTATGAGCGCGATTAATTCCGGCAGCGGGATCATTTCGGGTTTCGTAAAACACGGACAAAGCGAATACGACAAGAAAACCGTTCCCGCAGGGGCGGTAAGAATAGATGACGACACGGTGCTTGACGGATATGCGTTTGCATGGAAAGAAGGAAATACGCTTCACTGGTGGTCAAATGCAAAGACCGTTTATCTTCCCGCAGACTGCAGTTCGCTTTTCTCGGGATCGGCAAAAGTCAAAGAAGTCAATCTTTCGGGATTTGATTTAAAATACGTTACCACAATGAACGGAATGTTCTCGGGAAACGGCAACGTAACGGATGTCGTAAGTCTCGGAGACGGAACGAGCGCGAACCTTACGGATGTGGGAGCGATGTTTATGAACTGCGCCAATTTGCAATCCGCCGATATAAGTTCGCTTAAATCCGATTCGATTTCAAACGTAAAAGAAATGTTTTCGGGCTGCAAAGAACTTACGGGAATCACATTCGATGCCGGATTTGACACAAAAGCCGCAAAGGATTTTTCGAAAATGTTTTACGGATGCGCCAAAGTGACGCAGATTAATGCGGCATCTTTAGACACATCCTCGGCGGAAACTTTTGAAAGCATGTTTGAAGGTTGCGCTTCGCTTGCGGTTTTAAATGTCGGAGGGTGGGACACAACAAAAGTCACCACGCTTAAAAATACGTTTAAGGACTGCAAAAAGATTCAGAATCTCGATCTTTCCGACTGGGACTTTTCGCATGTCACAACGCTTGAGAGCACATTCGAGGGAATGACGGCTGTTCAGACCATAGATGTTTCGACCAACGGTTTTTCGCTGGTCAGATGCAAGGACATGAGTGCGGCATTCAAAAACTGCAGCTCGCTCGCCGTGCTTGATACCAAATCGATTTCCACGACCGGAACTCTTACAAGCATGAAGGAAACTTTCCGGGGATGCGAAAAACTCACATCGATAGAATTCAAATCCTCGCTTTCGACATATGATGTTACGGACATGTCATATCTTTTCTGTGACTGCCGAAGCCTTACGGAAATCAAGGGACTTGATTACTTTCATACTTCGAAAGTCACCGATTTCGGTTATATGTTTGCAAACGACATTGCGATTGCGGAGATTGATATTTCGACTTTCGAAACAAAAGCCGGAACGAATTTCGAGGGGATGTTCTTTGTAGAAGACGGCTTAAACGGAAGACTTGCCAAAGTCTATGCGTCTCCGAGATTCGACGTTGCGGCGTCTCTTTCCGGTACGCTTATGTTTAAAAACAATATTCTTGTCGGCTCGAGAGCCACTTCGTTCGTCGAAAACCGAAACAACAATGTTGCAAATTACGATTCGGCCCTCTTTGCGAGAGTGGACGGTTGGGACGGAGAAGAAGGATATTTTACGGCAAAGCTTCACGAAGTATATATTTCAAAATCCAAATTCCAGAGCGTTCTGACTTCATCCGTCACAAGAATCGAGAAGGTTCCGACATCGGCTCATACGGTTGCGGAAATTCAGTACGAAGACGGAGTGACGAGCATAAAGGATACGGGCAACGGAAAGAACACATCGTTTTACGTTTTTGCATGGGTTGAGGGAAATACCCTCAAATGGTGGACGGATGCGGACATAGCATACCTTCCGGACAATTGCAACGATCTGCTCTCAAACCGCAAGAACCAGTTCACGGAATTTGACTTTACGGGATTCGACGTAACCAAGGTCAAGAACATCAACGGAATGTTTTCAAACAACGCAAATCTCGAAACGATTACTTTCGGAAACATGTTTTATGCCGACAGCATTACCACCATGGAAAACATGTTTAACGGTTGCAGAAAACTTTCGTCCGCCGATTTTGAGAATATCAAAACCGGAAAGGGCAAGATAACTTCGATGAAGAATACGTTCTTAAACTGCGAAAAACTCACGGCAGCGGATCTTGGCGGAATAGAGGTAAGCAACGTAAAAGATTTCGAAGGAACGTTTAACGGCTGCAAGATGCTTGCAACGTTAAACATATCGGACTGGCAGAACGAATCCGCAACTACCGTCAGATATATGTTCAACAACTGCAGGGAACTTACCGAGCTTGATATTTCGGGATTGAAATTCAAGAGCATCAAATACGCGAGCCGCACTTTTGCGGATTGCGTAAAACTCGAAAAGATTTATGTATCGTCCGAATACGTTCTCACAACAAATGTTACAAGCAACGATACTTTTATAAACAACAACGCGCTTTCGGGACAAAACGGAACCTCCTTTGCGACAGTCGGAAACAGGACCGTATATTACGCCTGGCCCGACGGAAAGGATTCAAGACCCGGATATTTCACCGAGAAACAGTAAAACGGAGAAATCATGAGAACAGACACCGCTTTACAATTAAAGAGCAAAAAGGGCTTCACGCTGGTGGAGCTTATTGTCGTGCTTGTTATCATGATGATTCTCATCACTTTGAGCGTTGCGGGAATATTCGCATGGCAGGACTGGAGCCGTTTCAAAAAAGAAAACACATCGGCGGAAACGATATTTTATGCGATACAGAATCAGTTTACCGAGCTTGACGCTTCGGGAGCTTTTGAGAACAAGGTAACGAAAACCGTCAAAGACAATTCGGAGATGGTGAAGGCCGATTACAACAACCATTGGTATTTTGACAACAGCACGATTTCCTACGAAAAAAATCAATATTACAAATGGAGTGAAATCTGGATTAACACGCCTTCGGGAATCGATGATTCCGATTTGCCCAAATACCAGGGAAGCATTTGCACAATGTCCGCAAAGAAGGGCGATTACGACAGATATTTAAACAATGAGGTTTTGCCGGATTCGACAATTCTTTTATTCGATCTCATAACACCCTACATTTCCGACAAAGCCGTATTAAACGGCGCGATATGGGCTGAATTCTCGCCCCAGGCAAGACAGGTATTTTCGGTCTGCTATTCCGACCGCACGGAGGAATTCAGTTATTTCGACGGCGACCGCAATACGCCGAGCACCAAAACCACCGTAAGTCTTTTAAAGAGGGAAGAAGACGAAAGACACGATGTTTTGATGGGATATTTTTGCGCGAATACGCTTTCGGTTCCCCCGGAACTCGGCAGGGACCGCTACAAACTTGGTCAGATTTCGCTTGAGAACAAAGAAACCCTCAATGTTCTTATTACCGAAAAAGCCAATACCAAAATGACACCCGAGTCAAATTACGTCATAGACGTATGCCCCGTTGTCACATTAAGCGAAACCGAAGAATACATCGATGTCGATTCGCCTCTTATGACACTGGAGATTAAAAGAAGCGAAGCGCTGGACAACACGAGTTTTCAGAGCGCGCTTTCGAATCTCAAAGACGTAAGAGTCACATTTTCCCAGGGGTATTACGCCTCCGATGCTTTTAAGGATCTTGTTAAAAACGGAAACATCGATGTATCAAACAACATCGGAAACAACATAACAATGAATCAAAGCGGCACTTCTTTTAATATCAAACTTCCGGTATGGAAAGAGGTTAACGCGGCAGGGCAGAACGAAATAAGAATCGTTCTCGATGCGGCCGATGCTCAGGCGCAGTCGTATCTTTGCGCGGACAAAAAAAATCCCCGTTCGGAATTCATCAATACTTTCAGCTTTTACCGTTTCGGATTCGATCTCGAAAACGAAGGCGTATACAAAATCGGCTGCGTTCTCTGTTCGGATTCGAGTCTCGAGACCGAAAAGAGCAATACCGAAAGCCCCGTTTTCGCAAAGGCCGAAAAAACGGGAAGCGCCGTAAAATATTACCTCGACAACGGAAGACATTTATACAATGTCCGTTTCGAAACAGATTACAAAACAAATACCAAAACAAGAGAATTCATTCTCGAAGAAGATATAGACTGGGCGGCTTTTACGTCTTCGTCCGACAATTGGTTTTTGAATTCCTATCCGGGTGCCTCCGCGGGTTCGAAAAAATACGGAATCAATTACGACGGAATGGATTATACGATCAACAAATCCGATTCGCCCGCCGGAAACGATACATCAAAATACGCTTTCCCGGGATTCAGGTGCCTGGGCGTTAACGATACGTTCAGAGGAATCGAAAAGGGAACAAAGAGCGACGGTTCAAAGAGATATACCACGATAAGCAATCTTTACATTTCTTTCTCGGCCAATATGTCCTACGGCGTTTACGGAAGGGAAGCCAGGGAAGAATGGCTTGCGAATCCGATCGAAAATTACGGCAAGTACAACGATCTGATGATATCCGAAAATCCCACGGACTGGGACGAACTCTACAGATTCGATGCCGAAACGCACGAGGAAAAACATCCTTCGCATTACGCAGCGATGAAAGGAAGATTTCCTCTGGGTCTTTTCGCGGAAAACTCCGGCATCATGGAAAATTTCGATTTGAACAGACACCGTGTCGAAGGCATGGAAGAAGTTACTGTAGCGGGAAGTTCAGATAAGGTTTTGGTATACACGAACATGGTCGGCGGTTTTGCGGGAAATAATCTCGGCAAAATGCAGAACCTTTCGCTTCGCGACGTAAGCGGTCTTTCGAATCCCGACACGAGAGTAAACGAAGCCGGCATAACCCATGTCAACGGAAAGACGGACGTCGGCGGAATCCTCGGAAGAGAATCGTGGAGCGCTTATTCGGACAAGGACCCTTCGACTTCGCGCATTACCGTAACCTTAAAAGGACTCAACAATTACGGAAGAGTAACGGGTATGGAAAACGTCGGCGGAGTAGTGGGACGCGCATACCTTATAAGGGATTTTGCATCGGTTGTCACCAATGACGCCAATCGCAAGAAAGATATTCAAAATTATTATTCGAGACGCACCTATTACGACGACGGATACGATATTTACGGCGAGTTCGGCGACAGCGGTACATACAAGGAAGGGTCGTCAAAATCCATCCTCGGCCGTGTGGTATTCAGAGTCGAAGCTTTAAGCATAGAGGATTGCGAAAGCCGCGGAGAAGTATGCGGCGACGAACTTGTATATGTCAAAAATGCGGACGGCAGTTACAAATACACCATCGAATGCTATGAAAACATCGTCGAAACTCAGCTTGTCGGAAAAACGACGATTTCCTACACGATTACAAACAGCGATCTGACCAATTATACGAGAAGATGCGCATTCATCGGCGGAATTGCCGGAATCACCATGGACGGAAGTTATTACGATTTCAGAAACGCCGGACATTATACGAGCGACTGGCATAACAATTCCGACCAGACCAGGATAGCGCTTACCGTTAAAAACTGCAATGCGTACAGACTTTATTCGGATACCGATCTTAACGACATCAAATCGGCAGCAGGCAAAACTTCCGTCACGGAAGGACATATAAAAGACCTTATCCGCCACGATTTTTACAAGGGCGGACTGATAGGATACTGCAGATTCACGACAATAGAAAACTGCGGCAATACACCCGGCGAGACAATTACTTCGTACAAGCCTTTCGTCTTCGGAAGAAATTATGTCGGAGGTCTTTTCGGATGCTATGATTTTGCAAACCTTGTCGATACCGGCGCGCAATACAATGCAGTCAATTCACAGAACGTTGTCGGAATCATGTATGTCGGAGGCTTTGCGGGCGGAACCGGAATCGGATGCTGCAAACAGGAGAATTTTTCATTCAAACATCCGAGCACAAACCAGGGTTCGCAGCCTTCGCAGATAGACAAGAGAGAAAGAGAAGGAACAATCAGAAAAGCGTTTAATCAGGGTGTCGTTCTCGGAATAAAGAGAGAAGCGGTAGAATCATCCGACGAAATAATCAGAAAACAGGATTACGTAATTCATGTTCAGCAATACGGCACAAACGGAGCCGAGTGGCAGGAACAGTTAACCGACGAATACGATGCGGGAATAGGCGGAATCGTCGGAATTACGAGAATCCCCTTAAACAACGCAAACAACATACAGACAATCGCAAACAAAAAATACGCACTCTCGCTCATAGGAATAACCGTCGGCGGACAAAGCGATTCGGAAATAATGAATGCCGTCGATTACAACACTTATCAGAGTGTTTATTCCAATTCGCTCTACGGAGGAAACGGAGTCGGAGGAATCGTCGGTATTACGCTCGGAAGCGGAAATATTAACAATGCAAAGAACACCGGAAGTTCGGTTAATGCAATTGTTTTCGGAAAAGATATCGTCGGCGGAGTAGTCGGTTCGTCTTCGGGCAAAACCGGAGGCAGTGCCGTTGTTTACAACGCATATCCTCAATTCGCCCTGATCATGGGAAGAAACATGGTAGGCGGCGTTGCGGGAATCAATAACCTCAATCTCAATACCGCGGGCAATAACGGCATTGTGATAAACGACTGCGGCAATTCATACAAAGTATTCGGACAATACGGCGTAGGAGGAGTTGTGGGCGCCGTTACCGACAAAAAAACGATGGTTTGCAATATTGTTCCATCCGATCCTGTTACGGTCTGCGGAAAAGCTTATGTGGGCGGATATGCCGGAATAAGAAGCGCCGACTGCGAAATAAGGGGTCAAATTAAAAACGTCAATGTAAATTCAAATTATTTTGCCGGCGGAGCCATCGGCGCGGATGTCGGAAAAGACAACAATAAATTAAGCACGGTCTCGGTCAAATACACTAACGGAACAATCACCGCCAACATGTTTGCCGGCGGTCTTTGCGGACTGTACAATCCGAAGATAAAAAGCGTAAATATTTTGGGACGCAAAAACATAGATACCGGACTCATCCAACTTGCAAACGATATTGCGGCCAACGGTTTTTCGGCGGTTGCAACTTCGGAATCGGGCGGAATACTTGCCTGCGCCGACAGCGCGGGAGAGCATGTGGTCAATGTCGATTCGATTCCCGATTCAACCGTAAAGATAAATGCCACGGATATCGGTGCCGGCGGTCTCTTCGGTTATCTGACGGGCAGGCTTGACGCGGTCATCAACTGCAACTGCGGCAGTACCTCGGTTGGGGCCGAAATAATGTCAAACGGAGTTTACGGCGGGCTGGCTTACACCGGAGGAATAGTCGGAATGATTCCTTCCGACGTCAGCATCAGAAACGCTTCATTTGACGGCAAAATCACAAAGAACGGAATTTACCTCGGAGAAATAAGCGAAATCAATTACGGCGCTATAAATATCTGCAGAATAAACGGCATGGATTATTGCCGTGACGAAAATATCTATGCCGGCGGACTTACCGGAAATAATTCGGGTATGATTACGGATGACTGTTTCTTCTCTGCGGGAGAGACGCTTACGGGCGTTAAATATCTCGGCGGATTTACAGGATATCACGCGGGTTCGGTTTCTTTGCGCTCAACAAATCTTTCAACGAACAATACGGTATTGAAGATAGGTTCGGGAAACGGTGCGGTATCCGATACCGCAATCGGAATGGTTGCGGGATACAATATCGGAACCATAAACCTTTCGAATATCGGCAAAATTACCGCAACAAGGATAAAAGGCGCGGAAGCGGCCGGCGTTATCGCGGGAATCAACAGCGGTACGATTTTAGGCAAATCGGAAGATTCCTTAAGATACACAATCGATTCGGTATCGGATTCATATGATACCGACGCATACATTTATACCGAAAACGTTAAATGCGTGGGTCTTATCGCGGGAAGAAACGAAGGAACGATAAGAAACATCTGCATCAACAATCCGGCTTCAAACGACAGAATCAACATCGTTTCCAAATCGGGCGAAACATATGCCGGAGCGATAACCGGACAAAACGGCGGAAGCAAAAAGGGAAGCATTCAAAGCTGCATCAACCTTGCAAACGTCGGATCCGGAAATTCGAATACCGACAACGCGGGCGGAATAGCCGGATTGATTTCGGGCGAATCCGAAATAAATAAATGCGACAATCACGGAACGATTACCGGAAACGCAAGTGCGGGAGGTATAGCCGCAACAGGAAGCGCTTCACCCGGTAACATAAGGGTTACGGACTGCGCAAATACCGGAAATATCAACTCCGCAACCGAAACAAGCGGAGGAATAATCGCAACTACTTCGGGCGCGGGAGTATTCGAACTTTGCAGAAATTACGGTACCGGCGCAAAATATGCGATAACGGCCGATTCCGATGCGGGGATATCGATCCGCAATTCTCTTGAAGCCGGCGGATTAAACGAAGGAACGGACGGTTCCTTAAATCCCATGGCTCCCGTGGACAAAGCATTGATGGTAAGGGATTTCTACATTTACGGAAGCGAGAATCCCGGTGCTTTAACGACAAATCCCACGGCGGTTGTTTTATCCTCAAGCGGTCTTACGGATGAAAGCGGCTGGCCCGTACAGCTTTACGTAATGCCCGAAGACCCGACTTACACTTTGATCTTTAAGAGAGTAAACAATTATTACACAACCGGAATAACCGGAAACATTACATACAACCCTGTCAACGGTTCAAACGGAATTGATGTGTTTAAGGACATTGACGCTCAGTTTGTTGCCATGGCTTTGGACGAGACGAACTATCCCGACGGGGACGAAAACGCGGGAGCGGACAGCGTAAACTGCGGTTTTGTGGGCAATCTCGTAAAGGATGATACATCATCACCCGCACCGGGCAATACGGACGGCGGCAACGGGACATCACCCGATCCCGGAAATACGCCCGATCCCGGAAATACGCCCGATAATTCGGGCAATTCTTCGGAAAACAATCAGAATTCCGAAGGTTCTTCAGACAATTCGTCGGGAAACGATGAAGGAAACGAAACGGCAAATCCTTAAAAAACAAAGACGGAAACGGAGACGGAATCTTTGAAAAAGACGACGGTAAAAAAGAATAATAAGGGCGCGGCCATGATTTTAACGATTGTTATCATGACCGTTCTTATCATATTCATTTTTTCGCTGATTCTGGTATCGTACAATCTCTACGCTTCTCAGAACAAGAATCTCTCGAGTACGAGAAATTCGGAAGCCGTCAATTCCCTCAGCAATTCGATCATGGCGGAAATCACGGATGACGATGCAATGGGAAAAAGCAATCTTTACAGGTATTTAAGAACCAATCTCGCATATAATCCGGGAAGCGATTCCGATTGGAAGGACTGGCCCTATTACGACGAAAACGCCCTTTCGGGACAGCATACAAAAGAAGCGGCATTCAGGTATTTTACTTTGGAGAGCAACAGCAGCATAGAAGGACTTCCCGCGCAAACGACCGTATGCATGTATTGGACGATTCCCCAAGAAGTCGCGGCGGATACTTTTTACGAAAATATCAAAAACGGCGGTTCTCCCAAAGGCATAATGCTTCATGTGATAATAAGCGCTCAGACGGCGAGTCAGTATTACGAAACCGAAGACGTTTACAAACTGCTTGTAAGAAATTCCGCACCCGAAGAAGAGGTGCTCATAGGAAATGCATTTAACGACACTTGGGCAAATCCCGCAAATCATACATGCGAAGCAAGTGACAAAGGTGAAAAATGGATATGGAAATACGTAAGCAAACACTGAAAGAAAAAAAGCATATTAACAGGGGTTCGACCATGGTGGAAACTCTGGTTTCCTTCACCGTGCTTTTTATCGTGCTCGCTTCGCTCTACGCCATAGTCACATTCTCGACGGAATTGTATATGAGGAGCGTTGATTTAAGCAGGCAGCAGCAGAGCTTTTACAAGGAAATAAACAAAAAGCCCGATAAAATGAAAAACATTATCGCAAGCGATTATTCGGCCGGATTCGGAAACAACCGCGCGGGTGTGGCTTTAAAACTCGAAATAGACCCTGTGACTTTTGAGGGAAAGGATGAAATGAAAGATTCTTTCATCAGCATGAAAAACACTTCGCTCACATCGTATGTTTACAAGGATGATAAAGCTAAAGAAGAAGGAAGAGCGGTGCCCAAAGCCGTGAATTTCAGATACGTTAAATAATTTCGGAGAGAAGAATGGAAAGATTTTCGGTTTTCAAATCGAATAAAGAAAACAGAGGAACAACCCTTGTCGAAATGGTTGTAAGTTTTACTTTGCTTGCCATCTTCGTATCCGCTTCCGTTGTTATCATCTCAAACGTGACGACGCTTTATTACCGCGTACGCGGAGAAAGTTACGCAAGACAGGTCGGAGACGTTGTAGCGACAAAAATCGCATCGGAAATATCCAATTCGAAATACAGCGATAAAGATTCGTCATCAAATCCGCTTATTGTGGGAGAGACGACATTCAGCGAGGATTCCTCTTTGATAGCGGGAAATTCGCTTATGCTTTACAACATTACGGATACCAAGATCAGAATTTTTGCGTCAAAGGACGAAGGAATACTGAAAATCTATTATTATCCGGTAACGATAGAGGGCGATACGGATGCACAGACCAAAATCAATCCGGCCTCATACTGGACTTTCGACAAAAGCATTTACAACGGATACGAAATAGAAGAACTCTGTTTCGTGCAGGCCGACAAGCCCGAGAACGAAACGGCGGCGGCAAGATTCGGTGCGGGCGATACTTCGTGTTCCGATTATCCGGCAAACGTGATTGCGGTTTACATGACGCTTAAATCGGACAGATACGGCAGATTTAACATATGCAGATACGTGAAATTGTATTCCGCTCCCGACAGCGGATGGGATATGGTACGTTAAGGTGAACATATGCGGGAAAAAGAAGGATTTTCGATAAGTTTTGCAAAAGTAATAAGAATAATTGCGACGGTTCTGGCAGTGGCTTTTATTGTCGTTGTCGTATTCTTTGTGTTTAGAACGAGAGTAAAAGCGGATCAGGCTTTCAGGGATGCGAAGAATATTTATCTGGCTCTTTCCACGGCCGAGATCGAGTTTTATTCGCAGGGATTGAGCGTTTACGATCCCGCAAATTACAGCGGTCTTTCCGAAGGCGTGGAGGAAAGGGTAAAAGAACTCGTTGACAACGAAGGAACATACAGGATCGTTTCGTACGACATGAAAAATCACCGCGTAACCGGAATGATATACAACAACGGAAATTATTACGTGACTTTTTCGAGAGAAAACGATGAAATCGAATGGGAAGTAAAATATCTGATGCCCATATACACATACAAAGATTAGGATTGTTTTATTGAGGGACAAACCTCTATATGATAAAATAATTAAGGATGTGAAAAACCATCCGAAGGGGAAAAATAAATGGCGACTTTCCGATACAAAGCCCAGGACAAAGAAGGGAAAACCGTAACCGGTCAGGCTGCTGCCGGCAATGAAAACGAGCTTCACGAAAAACTGAAGACCGATGGATTGATGCTCCTTGAAGCCGCGGAAATTTCAGCGGGGAAAAGACGTTTAAGGAGACTCAAATTCGACAGACTTTCCGATTTTTCGAGGAATCTTTCCAAACTTTTAGGCGCCGGAGTTACTTTGGTCAGGGCTCTCAAAATAATATCCGATGACGAGTCGATGCCCGCAAAAGAAAGGGAAATCTATGCGGACATTTTAAGACTTGTACGTACGGGTATGCCTCTCTCGGACGCTCTCGAAGAAGAGGGCGATACTTTCCCGACCCTTTTCGTCAATATGATACGTTCGGCCGAATCCACGGGCAACCTTGACATTACGGCCGCCAACCTTGCGGAATATTACAGCAAGGAATACAAAATAAATCAAAAAATTTCTTCCAGTATGACCTATCCCAAGATTCTGTCGGTGCTCATAGTCGCCGTCGTTGTCGTTATCATGGGATTTGTTTTGCCGCAGTTTGAAGATCTGTTTGCGCAAATGGGCACGCTTCCTTTTGCCACGAGAGTTCTCATGGGCATAAGCGGTATCGTGGCAAGCAGATGGTATATTCTTATATTCGCCGGAATGGTTCTTTTCATGGCCGTTAAGATAATCGTCTCCATCCCCGCGGTAAAACTCAAAATAGACTGGCTCGAAATACATCTTCCGAAGATCGGAAAGCTCAGAAAAATAATTTATACCGCAAGATTCGCAAGAACCCTGTCGAGTCTTTATGCGGCAGGCATTCCGATTATCACCTGTCTTCAGATAGCAAAAACCACCATAGGCAATTCATATATCGAAAGTCAGTTTGACGACATGATCGCCAGAGTCCGCGCCGGAGAACCTCTGAGTGCCGGAATAGACGGAATTGACGGTTTTGTCAAAAAACTTACGTCCTCCGTCTCGGTCGGCGAAGAAACCGGCGAACTTGACAGCATGCTTGTTTCGATTGCGGACCAGATGGATTACGATTCGGAAATCGCAACGGAAAAACTCGTGGCCATGATTGAACCCATGATGATAGTCATTATGGCATGCGTTGTAGGATTCATCATGATAGCGATTATACAGCCGATTTACGGCTCATATCAGTCAATTGCCAATACTTCCATGTAAAAAGGGGGAGAAAAAGTGAGCGTCAGTATTTACTTGAACAACCAGCAGGTACAGATTGTAACCGGTACGAGGGGAAAGAAGGGACTCTATCAGGATTCCCATATTCTTTCGGCGCCCGAAGGCAGTATCATCAACGGCATTGTTACCGATTCCGGTTCGTTCGTTGAATTCCTGAAGGAGACCTGGGCAAATTACAGACTTTCCAAAACCGATGTGCACCTTGTTGTCGGCGGCAACAAAATACACGGAAGAAATGTGGAAGTTCCCGTGCTTTCGACTTCGAAAACAAGCCAGTATCTAAGCCGAGAACTGTCCGATATGGAAAAAGACGGTACGGAATATGTGATCTGTTACAATGTTCTTTCGGGCAAATCGGGCAAGAAACTCCGCAATGTCTATGTGGAAATGGCGGAGAGCGATCTGATAAAAGATTACATCGATCTTTTCAAAGAAGCGGGAATTACGTTAAAGAGTCTTGTTTCCGCCGAAGGAAGCATATTGAGTCTTATTGACAAAACGGTCAACGGATATTTTAAAACCTTCGTTCTTCAGATAATGAACGGAAATATCGTAACCAATATTCTCTGGGTTGACGGATCGTTTAATTATTACAACTCGGTAAGATGTTTTAACGATGTCGGAACGGGCGCTTATTACGATGACTGCGCAAGATCGTTAAGCAATCTGAATCAGTTTATTCAGGCTCACAAAATAGAGCAGAAAATAGAAAAAATACTTATCGCGGGCTCCGACAAACTTGATGTGCTCTTTTACGGAGACCTCGTTTCGGCTTACGGAATATCGGCTCCCGTAACCATAGTCAATCAGGGGCTCGGCCCGAATGCCGAAAAGAATCATAAGGCACAGCAGGTTATCTACGGACTCTGCGGTCTCTATACCGACGGCAAAAAAGAAAGCAATTTCCTCGCAAATACCGTCAGGGAGGAAAAGCCCGGCAAGATAAGCGAAGGAATGAAAAACAGCATTTATACCGTGGTCGGCGTACTCGGACTGATGCTCATTCTTTTCCTCGGTTCATTTGCGTTAAGAATGAGCAGACAGATTAAATACAACAATCTGGTCGATTACAACGAAAATCCCGAAGTAACGGCGCAAAGCCTTATGTTTGATGCGATTTCGTCAAGAAGGGACACGCTCGCTTCAAGATCGAATTCGATTAAAAACGTGCTCGATACGATTAATACATATCCCGTTCTCACAAAGAAAGTCGAAAAGATTTTGTTTGATACCGCAAAAGGATATGCGGATATCGAAATAGGAAGTTTCGATGCCGAAAACGGACTGGTAAACGTTACTGCCAAAGCCAAGGACGTCGAACAGATCAACAAATATATTTACCGGCTGCAGGATCAGCAAATTTTCAACAGTGTGAAATACACCGGTTACAATTACAATCAGGACGGCACATGGAGCATCAACGTGACCTGCACGTTTGCCGAAGGCGTAGGAAGGGAAGGTGATTCGATTGAAGACTAATCTTACCAACAAAGACAAAAAACTTCTCCTTTTTATGTTTCTTTTCGTTATCATAGTCGGAGTGGGATACTGGGGTGTTTATCCTCAGATAAGAGAATTTATAAAACTTGATTCGAAGATTGACGAACAGGAAGTATTGCAATCCGTCAATGAGCAAAAACTGGCAAATATTTCTTTTGTGGAAACGCAGTGCGGCGAATATGAAACAAGCATGGCGGAAAACAAAGAAAAATTTTTTGACAGAATGAGCGAAGCCGATGTCGATTTGCTGCTGACGGGCAAGGCAATCAAGCACAAACTCGAGTCGTTAAGTCTGAATATCATGATTCCGGACACTCCCTCGGCAAGAAAGGCCTACAGATATTCCGAACTTTACAACAGACAGACCGAAATCGAAGCAGGCTATCAGGAAGAGGCTTCTTCGAACAAAATAATTTCGGATGATGACCTTCTCGAAGTTTCCGGAAAGAAGAAAAAGAACAAAGACACACAAGAGAGCGAGATTGTTTTGGACGAAACCGTCGACATCTGGGGCAATACCGATACAATCGGAACAAACAACGACATTTACGCCGCAAGGGTTACGATGGTTTTGGGCGGAGACAGAAAGAATCTCGAAGCTTTTCTCGAAGAGATAATGAACTCCGACAAGGAGATTCTCATAACATCTTTTGCATGGAGCAAATACCGGATTCAGCGCCTGAAGGGAGGTGGCGAAGACGACGGCGCAATCGATGCGACGGATTATGAAATCGTCGAACTCGACGCGCTTACGGTTACCATGGAACTTTACATGTGTGATAAAGATTGAAACAGGGGATGACTCATGGATATTAAAAACAACAGAAACATTCGAATAGGTGATGTTTTAAAAGAGTTCGGATATGTCACGGACGATCAGATAGGCGAAGCCATCGCATACCAAAAGAGCCATGAAGGCGTGCGTATGGGCGGCGCGCTTATCGAACTCGGATATATTACCGAACATCAGATGCTTGAAGCTTTGGGACAAAGACTGCAGTACAGACTCGTGAATATTTCCGATCTGTCGTTCGACATTAACGCGGTTGAAATGATACCCCATCCTTTGGCTGAAAAATACGGAATTCTCGCATATCGTTACGAGGACGGAGTTCTTTTCATACTGACAAACGATCCTTTGAATTTCTACGGCATAGAGGATGTCAGACAGGTTGCGGGAACCGATCTTCATATCGAGCTTTGCGAAAAACAGCCCCTGGACAATGCCATACATTATTATTATTCCGAAGTATCGGCCAAGAAAGCGGCGGATAAGGCATCCAAATCCTCGCTTGCCGAAGGCGAAGAAATAGAAATAAACGTCGAAGAAGGCGATGACGATACGCCCATCATCAATCTTTTGAATTCGCTGATCGTCCGTGCCTACAATTCGAACGTTTCGGATATTCATGTTGAGCCGTTTGAAAAACATACTTCGGTCAGAATGAGAATGGACGGTGTCATCGTCGATTTCATGACTCTTCAAAAGAATATTCACAATTCGCTGATTGCACGTATAAAAATTCTCGGAGATCTTGATATTGCGGAACGAAGAATACCCCAGGACGGTCATTTCAAAACAAGCATCGAGGGAACTCCCGTCAACATAAGAGTTTCGGTAATCCCCACCGTATACGGCGAAAAAGCCGTATTGAGACTTTTGGCCAGCGCGACATCGATCGATTATTCTTCGACTTTCGGTATGAATGAAAGAAATTATCAGATCGTCAGCGGAATGCTTCGTTCTCCGAACGGAATCATCTACGTTACGGGTCCCACGGGTTCCGGTAAATCGACCACTCTTTACATGATTCTTTCGGAACTTTCGCAAAGAGCCGTTAACATATCCACCATCGAGGATCCCGTCGAAAAGAATCTTCCGAAGCTGAATCAGATGCAGGTTAACAATGTGGCGGGTCTGACTTTCGAAACAGGATTAAGGGCGCTTTTAAGACAGGACCCCGATATCATAATGGTAGGTGAAACACGTGACGCCGAGACTGCATCCATTTCGGTTCGAGCAGCCATCACGGGACATTTGGTTTTGTCCACGCTTCATACAAATGATGCGGCTTCATCGGTAACGCGTCTTATCGATATGAGCATAGAGCCTTTTATGCTTGCAAACTCGCTTGTCGGAATCATCGCTCAAAGACTGGTGAGAAAAGTCTGTCCCGACTGCGGGGAATGGGGCGTTCCCACGATGGAAGAGCAGATGATTCTCGGAAGACCTTACGAAAGGGTAATGCATAAAACAGGCTGTCAAAAATGCAACGGAACGGGTTACAGAGGCCGTATCGCAATCCACGAAATACTTCCGATAGACAAAACGGTAAGAAAGATGATTTCCGAAAACCGCACTTCGGAAGAGATAAAGGAATTCGGACGTAAAAACCTCGGAATGCTGACATTGAAAGAGAGCTGTCTCGAGCTCATCGAAGAGGGAGTTACTACCGTAGAGGAACTCGCAAAAGTGGCTTATTACGACTGATGTGACAAACAAAGGACAAATAAAAAAAGCCGAAATTTATTTTAAAATATGGCTTAAGAGTTATAAAAAAAGACCGATATAATGTACAGATAAAAAAAGAGAGAGCACCAAAAAAGAATCAAAAAAATGTACAGCACACAAGATTTTTGGTTCACTATAATGATTAGGGAGGAATTAACCATGAAGAAAAACAACAATAAGGGCTTCACACTTGTAGAACTTATCGTAGTTCTTGTAATCCTTGCAATTCTTGCAGCAATTCTTGTACCCGCATTACTAGGATACATCGACAGAGCCAGAGAAAAACAGCTCGTTCTTAACGGAAAATCATATTTAACGGCTGCACAGGCAGAACTCTCATCTCTTTACGGAGAAGGCAAAGCGGCAACCGAAATTACAAACAGAAAGAAAACAATTCATACAACTGCTGACGTTCCCGAATGTACAGG
>JAGADU010000145.1 GCA_017613435.1 Lachnospiraceae bacterium
CAATGGAATTATCTAATTTAAGACCTGCGGAAGGCTCAAAGCACAGTGATAATTTTAGAAGAGGACGCGGCCACGGTTCAGGAAACGGCAAAACAGCCGGCAAGGGACACAAGGGACAGAAAGCTCGTTCCGGAGCACCCAGAATCGGTTTTGAAGGTGGTCAGATGCCTTTATACAGACGTATCCCCAAGAGAGGATTTACGAACAGAAATACAAAGGAGATCATTTCAATCAATGTATCCGCACTTGAGAAATTCGAGAACGGTACCGTTGTAACTGTTGAAAAGCTTCTTGAAGAAGGCGTTATCAGCAAAGCAGCAGACGGTGTTAAGATTCTCGGAAACGGTGAACTCACCAAAAAGTTAACGGTACAGGTTAATGCTTTCAGCGAAACAGCAAAAAGCAAGATTGAAGCAGCAGGCGGTAGCGCAGAGGTGATCTAGTGTTTAAAACATTTATCAATGCTTTTAAAGTAAAAGATATCAGAAATAAACTGTTTTTTACCCTTTTAATGCTTGTAGTAGTGCGTTTGGGCTGTTCGATTTCCGCACCCGGTATCAACCAGGATTTCGTAAAGCAGTTGATGGACAGTCTTTTCAACGAAGACGGTATCGGAATCCTCAGTGCTTTCACCGGCGGATCGTTTGAAAGAATGTCGATATTCGCACTTAACATTACTCCGTACATCACTTCGTCGATTATTATGCAGCTTATGACCATAGCAATCCCCAAACTTGAGGAAATGCAGAACGACGGCGAAGACGGACGTAAAAAAATCGCTTCCATCACAAGATACGTGACGGTAGCACTCGCATTGATCGAATCGGGCGCAATGGCAATCGGTTTCGGTTCACAGGGTTTACTTACAGAATATAATGCATTAAATGTTATTACCGTAATCGCAGCAATGACTGCCGGAAGTGCATTTCTTATGTGGGCGGGCGAAAGAATTACAGAGAAAGGCGTCGGAAACGGTATTTCCATAGTCCTTATCATTAACATTATTTCATCTTTCCCGCAGGATGCGAAGACTCTTTTCGAACAGTTTATCAAAGAAAAGTCAATCGCAATCGGAGTGCTTAATGCGGTAATTATAATTGCCATAATACTTGTACTTATATTGCTTGTTATTTTCTTAAGCGACGGTACAAGAAAGATTCCTCTTCAGTATGCGAAGAAGATTCAGGGCAATAAGATGATGGGCGGAAACACAGGTTTCATCCCCATCAAAATCAATACGGCCGGAGTTATCCCCGTAATCTTTGCTTCATCGATATTGCAGTTCCCGATTATCATTTCCAACATGGTCGGATTCAACGGATCGGCAAAAGCCGAAAACGGTTTCTGGGGTTGGGGATACATTTGGGGCGAAGCTCTCAAATTCATGAACGCAAGATACTGGTTTAACAAGAACGACATGATTTACACGATTGGTATTATCGCTTATGTGGTAATGGTAATATTCTTTGCCTACTTCTACACATCGATAACATTCAATCCCATGGAAATCGCAAGCAACCTGAAGAAAGCCGGCGGATTTGTTCCCGGAATCAGACCGGGCAAACCTACAAGCGATTATCTTAATACCGTACTTAACTATATCATTTTCATCGGTGCGGTCGGACTTACCGTTGTAGCTATATATCCTTATATATTCAGCGGTCTCTTCGGAGCAAGCGTAAGTTTCGGCGGAACGAGTATCATCATCGTTGTCGGTGTTATCATCGAAACGGTTAAGCAGGTAGAATCTCAGATGCTTGTACGTAATTACAAAGGATTTTTAAACGATTAAAAGTTGACGAACGACACTCCGCCAGGAGTGTCTTGTCGTCGCTATATCGGGAATCGATTTTCCCAAAAGGAAGACGTATCCGCGATGAAAGACGAAAAGATGCTGCGGATATAAAAAACAGAAAAGGCAGATTAAACAATGAAAATTGTAATGTTAGGCGCTCCGGGCGCAGGTAAAGGAACTCAGGCAAAAATGATTGCCGAGAAGTATACGATTCCTCATATTTCGACAGGAGATATCTTCAGGGCAAATATCAAGGAAGGAACACCGCTCGGACTTGAAGCAAAGTCATATATGGATCAGGGTAAACTCGTTCCCGACGAACTTACCGTTAAGATCCTTCTTGACAGAGTAGCAAAGGATGACTGCAAAAACGGATACGTTCTCGACGGTTTTCCCAGAACGATTCCTCAGGCAAATGTTTTGAAAGAAGCTCTTTCAAAGCAGAACGACAAAATCGATTATGCAATCAATGTCGATGTTCCCGATGAAAACATCGTAAGAAGAATGTCGGGAAGAAGAGCATGCGTAACATGCGGCGCAACATATCACATCGAGCATGTGCCGCCCAAAACGGAAGGTATCTGCGATAAATGCGGAAGCGCACTTATTTTAAGAGATGACGATAAGCCCGAAACAGTGCTCAACAGACTTAAGATATATCATGAACAGACTCAGCCTTTGATTGATTTCTACAATAACGAAGGAATCCTCAAAGAGGTTGACGGAACAATTGATGTAAAGGATGTATTTGCAAACATCGCATCAATTCTTGGATAAGATTTTATATTTAAAGAGGCAACTTGAATGGCAGTTTCAATTAAATCCGAGAGAGAAATTGAACTGATGCGCGAATCGGGAAGAATACTCGGAGAGGTTCACGAAAAACTCAAAGAATTCATTAAGCCCGGTATTTCCACTTTGGAAATCGATATCGCAGGAGAGAAGCTCATAAGAAGTTACGACTGCGTTCCAAACTTCCTTCATTACAACGGTTTCCCCGGATCGATTTGCGTATCTATTAACGAAGAAGTCGTACACGGTATTCCCAAAAAGAGCAGAATACTTAAGGACGGCGACATAGTAAGTCTCGACTGCGGACTCATTTACAAAGGATATCATTCGGATGCGGCAAGAACCTATCCCGTGGGCGAAGTCGATCCCGAAGTTTTAAGACTTGTAAAAGAAACAGAGAACTGCTTTTTCGAAGGAATAAAATTCGCAAAAGAAGGCAATCATCTTCACGATATCTCTAACGCGATCGATGCATATGCCACCAAATGCGGATTCGGAGTGGTCAGAGCTTTGGTAGGCCACGGTATAGGAACCAGCCTTCACGAGGATCCTTCGGTTCCGAACTACCACATGAACAATCGAGGCATCAAACTCGTGGCGGGAATGACCCTTGCCATCGAGCCCATGATCAACCTCGGAAGAGGCGATGTGGATTTCCTTGATGACGGATGGACATGCGTAACAAGCGACAGACTTCCTTCATCGCATTATGAGAACACGATACTCATAACAAAGGGAGAACCCGAAATACTCACATTGCCCAAAAGATAAAACAAGAAAGGATAGTAGCGATTATTCGCCGGGTAAATTAAGTGTCAAAATTGGATGTTATTGAAATCGAAGGTGTTGTTACGGAAAAACTTCCCGGAACTCAGTTCAGGGTAGAACTCGAAAACGGCCACGAGGTTATTGCACACATCAGCGGTAAACTCAGACAGAATTACATAAGAATTTATCCCGGGGATAAAGTTACTTTGGAAATGTCTCCTTACGATTTGTCCAAAGGACGTATTGTTTGGAGAGAAAAATAAATCCTTTAGCGGAAAAATTTTTCTTGCATTGTATTTTTCCGCGTGATACAATGTTAAACGGACTTTTTTGAGAGGAGGGTTGAATCGTGAAAGTAAGATCATCGGTCAAACCAATTTGCGAAAAATGCAAAGTTATCAAAAGGAAAG
>JAGADU010000025.1 GCA_017613435.1 Lachnospiraceae bacterium
CATTAAGTCTGGTTGCTTATCCATACACGCCTGAATGAAAGTTACATGATTAACCGGTTTTGAAGGAGAAAGGATTATAAACTCTTCATCTCCGCTTTCGACATCTTCGATTGCCGCTTCCGCAATAGCGATAAAATCATCGATATTATCAATAATTTCTTCCGTATCCGTCACGCGAAGAGTCCACACCAAGTCTGTATCAACGGGAAGTTCTTCATAATCATCTCTTAAATATCTTCTGTCAAATCCGAAATTTGTTTCAAGATATTTTTCATAATCCAAGCCGGAAGGAAGCAAATCTTTCCATACGATCTTCTCTTCCGGCAGACAAGCTTCGAAATATCGGCTGTTCATTATTCCCAAAACGGAATCGCCCGCGGGATTTTCAGAATCGAATCTTGCGATGACCGGAAGATTGTTTTTTATATTCGAAAAAGCATATGCAAAAAGATTATCCGTTATATCGCTGAGCCATATCAAAGCATTGAGATATTCCCAAAAAGGAGTATACATCGGAATCTGATTCCTGAGAGTAAATTCGATTCGAATCCATTTTGTTCCTTTTATCTCTTTTATGACATAATTCAGTTCATAAGAAGCCGGATCCGAATACAATTCATAGTATTCATCCATGCGTGCTTTAAGATTTGAATACGAAACATTCCCGGCGAATATAAAAGATCTGTAATTCTTAAGATTGGGAAAATCGTTTTCTTTGGAGTTGTCCGTTTCTTTGCTTTCCTCGGTCGGGAGTTTGCTTTCGTCCACCGGAAGCACACCGTTTTTCAAAAAATAGTTAAAATCATCTTTAAAAACTTTAAAGCCTTCTTCTCCGAGATAATCAAGATTAACCTCTTTCTTTTTTCCGTTTGAATTAAAGATTACGCCCCTTGTAATATTGGTTGCATATTTGGTATGAAAAGTTCTTTCATAAAACTCTTCAAAAGACATGCGCGAATACAGTTCACGCTTTTTATTTTTCTTATGAACAATCTCCAGTCCGTGTTCATCCACTTCAATGTATTCAATATCAAATACGAAAACCAGATAATATATCAAAATCAATCCGGTACCGATCAGTTCGAGAATTATGATGCCGACCCACCATTTTATAAAGGGGAAAACAATCGGTATCATGAATGCCGGAATAACGGGAAGAATCATATCGCAAACGGCGAACACCACTATAAACTCCGATACGGCCGTACCCTTTTGTCTCTTTAAAGGATAATATTTTCTCCTGTGTTTATCCGTCCTGTCGGATTGACCGGATTCCACAGGCTTTCTGTAGATTATAAGCGCCACGGCGATCGGTATGAGAAGGATTGCCAATCCGCCAAAAAAAATAATCAATTCAAACATCGTTTTGCCTCATTTTCGTTTTACGAACCCTAACCCCCGTCCCCCGGTTCCTCCCTTTATTTTACTGTTTCTCTCTTTCCGTGTCCACTAAATCATGGGTGTAACGAAGAATCAAAAAGGAAACGATACTTAAAATATTCCAGACGGAAAAATAGCATTGTTTATTACCGACGGAAGTGATGAATGTCGGACATCTATTTCAACTTTTTCAACCTTTTTTTTGTATATTCTGATATAGTATAATGTAATTGCAGCAATTTGATTTATACACTTAATTATGGGTCTATGTCGGAGGGGATAATGAGTATCGAAGCTTTAAATTGTCAGTGTTGCGGCGCTCCGCTTAATATTACGGACACGATTTGCGAATGCGAATACTGCGGCGGCATCAATATCATCGGCGGAAACGCCGGTAAATACATCAGTCAGTTAAACCGTGCCAACAAATTAAGGCAGGAATGCGAATTTGACCATGCATATACGACATACGACATTATTCTTTCCGAGAATACTCCTTCCGCGGATGTTCTCTGGTCTCAGGCTCTCTGCGAATACGGAATCGAATATGTTCCGGATCCTATTTCGAGCAGATTTTTTCCCACGCTTCACAGAGTCAAAGACATAAGCTTTTTAAATTCGCGCTGTTATCTCGAGGCACTTGAGCTTGCGGACAGTCAGCAAAAAGAACATATGAAAAAAGCTGCCGAAGAAATAGCCAGAATTCAGGAAGATTATCTTAATATCGCAGCAAACGAAAAGCCCTATGACGTTTTTATATGTTACAAAGAAAAAGATTCCGATACCGGCGAATATACCGAGGATGTCAAACTTGCAGAAGAACTGTACAGGGAATTGACCGACAAAGGATATAAAGTATTCTTTTCGGGAGAAACTCTCAAAGATAAATTAAGCGTAGATTTCGAGCCGTATATATTTGCCGCATTAAAAAGCGCAAAAGCAATGGCTGTAATCGGTACCAAAGCCGAATATTTCACATCCGTATGGGTAAAAAACGAATGGGGCAGATTCCTTAAACTCATGGAACAAAATCCCGAGAAAAGGATGTTCTTTGCCTGTGACGATCCCGATGAACTTCCGAGGGCTTTTTCCGCCAAGCAGGCTCAGCTTCTTTGCAAAGACGGTGCCATCAAAAACCTCGCAACCAATATAGTGATGTTTTTGAAAAGCGGTTCAGCTAAAGTAATCTCACCTTCCAAAATTCTGACCGTTCAGGATGAATTCGACAGGATAATGGCTCAAAAAGCCAAAGAGTATACCGAAAAAATCGAAAAAACAAAATTCAGGGAACAGGAAAGAAGCATCGTAAAAGAATTGTGGAATTTAAACGGGTTTGCTTACGTTACGAATAAACTCTTCACAAGAACGTTTCATATAGGCTCAATATTGCTCTTGCTGGCCTCATTTACCTATATTTTTTATTCTTTTTTCAGAACCCTTTTTCCCGAACAGAAATTTATGAGTCCCCTTTATATATTCAGTTTTATTCTGATAATTATCATCTTCGCGGGAATCATGACGCTTTTGATGCCTATAGTTTTTCTGAATTTATTTGATTTCAGAAAAAGGGAATCGCAGGAACTCTACATGTTTATAGTATCCTACGGGCTGTCAATCATTGCCTTAGGTTTTGTTATTCACGCTTTTTTGTTTGAGTTCTTTCCCGTAACGGACTTTGTAATACTTTGTGTTGTTCCCCTGCTGATTGTTTTAATCGGAGCAGTAAGATGGTTCAATTCCGCTTTTATCGAAAACAAAAAATCATTGGCGGAAGTAAATTCCAAATTAACGCAGATTAAAAACCTTGAAGAAATTGCCAGAAAAGAGTTTTTCGAATTTGAGGAAATTCAGCTTGAGAATCTTATCCAAAGCGGTCATATAAACGATGAAGCCCAAATAAAGGAATATCATTATGACGAGGTCAAACAAAAAGTCGACGAAATCTTAGAAGAAGATATTCAATTCATAAGAAAATCTGAAAGCAACAGGCTTAATGTCCGTAATCTGATTGTAAAACGAATAGTCTTTACGATTGTTTACGGCCTGTTGGCTGCAACTGCATCCGCTATCAATTTTTCGATTTTTTACTACGGCTTACTGTCGGCACTGGAATTATAATTTTTTAGATATATTTAAAAAACAAATCAAGGGGAGTTAAAAAATGCAATCTGATACACTTAATTGCAGATGTTGCGGCGGCACACTCAATTACACTTCTAACATATGTATATGCAAACATTGCGGGGCTGCAAATTTCATATCCGATATAGCAAACAAAAATATCATTCAGTTAAACCGCGCCAACAAATTAAGGCAGGAAAGCGAATTTGACAACGCTGCAAGAATCTACGACAACATTCTTTCGGAAAACGGTCCGAGTGCGGATATTCTCTGGTATCGTACGCTCTGCGAATACGGTATCGAATATGTACCCGACCCCGTCACATACAAATATTTCCCGACGCTTCACAGAATAAACGACGAAAGCATCAAAGACAATGCTTTCTTCAAACAGGCTCTAGAATTATCCGATGAGAATCAAAAAGAAACGCTTGTTAAAGAAGCCGAATACATAGATGAAATACAGATTAAATATCTTAATATAGCAGCAAACGAAAAGCCCTATGATGTTTTTATCTGTTATAAGGAAACAGATGCGGAATCGGGCGAGAATACCGAAGATGTCAAGCTTTGCGAAGAACTTTACAATGAACTTACGGGAAGAGGTTTCAAAGTATTCTTTGCCAGGGAAACTCTGAAAAACAAATTAAGCATAGATTACGAGCCCTATATCTTTGCGGCCTTAAAAAGTGCAAAAGCAATGACTGTAATCGGTTCCAAATCCGAATATTTCACTTCCGTCTGGGTTAAAAACG
Source organism: Lachnospiraceae bacterium (assembly GCA_017613435.1). Taxonomy (GTDB): domain Bacteria; phylum Bacillota; class Clostridia; order Lachnospirales; family Lachnospiraceae; genus UBA3766. The sequence goes on from JAGADU010000025.1 coordinate 4,257, forward strand.
AATGGGGCAGATTTCTCAGGCTCATGGAAAAGAACCCGGAAAAGAAAATGTTCTTCGCGTGCGACGATCCCGAAGAGCTTCCCCGTGCATTTGCCTCCAAACAGGCTCAGCTGCTCGGTAAAGAAGGAGCAATCAAAAACCTTGCCGGTAATGTGGAAAAATTTTTAAAAGAAAACAAACGCCTCCTTTTTTATGTGGAGGAAACCGTAATATCCGAGGATCAGCAGCTGTTTGACAAAGCGCTTGCCGATAATTCGGAGAATTTTATAAAATATCTCGAAAATACGGAATTTGATAAAAAAAGAAAAGAACTGATAGAAAAGATCGAGAAAGAAAAAAATACCGTAAAGCGAACGAATAATGATTTTAATTCGTATTATAACCTGGGAGCGATATGGCTTTTGGCATCCTTTCCCGTAACTTTGCTTGCGTTTTTCTTTACAATTATGGAGTACTACTATTACCCGACTCCTCATTTCGATGATACGCGAATATTTTTATTATCCATTGTGTCTACATTATTATTTCTGGATATAGGAGTTGCTATAATTTTGATTCCCTATAAAAAATGGGTAATTACCGCAACAATACTTATTCTCGTGACTGTTCAAATTCTTTCGATGATTTTAAGTTTGACCTTTCTTGATTTATTTTTGTCAGTCCTGATTCCTGCCCTGATACTTTGTGTCGGTTTATTATATAAAAAATCCGATCGGTATTATTTGGAAAATAAGACGGCCTTCAATGAAGCAAACGCTTATCTTGAATTGTTAAGAAACCTTAAAGAAAACGGCAAAAAGGAATTCTACGAATTTGCCGCAAAAGAACTGGTGGAATTTAAAAGAAACCGAGACTCTTCAGACGATGTACAAATAAAAGATTATCAATTTGAGGCTGTCAAACCTCTTATAAGCAAACATATTGAGGAAGATGTTAATGAACATTCCGAATTTCGGAAATATCATCTGGATTCGTACAGAATATCAAAAAAACGCAGGATAAGAACAATTGTTTATTTTGCGATTTCATTAATCATCGGGGCAATTAATCTCATTGCGTTGATTTTGGGACCGTTGCCCAAATTGATTATGGATTTTTTTTCGCATATATAAATTATTTTTTGTATTCCGCGAAAAAGAACAGAGGCAAATCCTCATTTTTATCTTTTCCGTCGTAAATCTTTGGTTCCTTTGTGTGCAAAAGAACAAAACCCGCATCCGATGCGGTATTAAGATAATAAGACAGCGGACGGTGAAAATGAAGGGTTTCTCCCCAAAAATGATTGCTTGATGAAAAAGGGGTTATATATGACGAAATCAGTTTGCCCGCCTTACCACCTTTTTCATCATTTTTCCATTCACCGTTAAAAAACGCCGGATGAATTATTGAATAATATAATATTCCGCCCTCTTTAAGGACTCTGTGGCATTCCCCGAAAACATTCTTTAAATCTTCGATGTCCATAAGGACCTGATTGCAGAAAACAATATCAAAAGATTCTTTTTCGAAGGGCAATTTCGACGTAATATCCGAACAGAGAAATTCACATTTCGGATATTTCTTTCTTGCTATATCAATCATCTTTTGAGAGGCATCCGTTCCGATTGCACATGCTCCGATACTATTGAAATAATCGGTGTAATATCCGTATCCGCATCCGAGATCCAGGATTATTTCACCGTTAAATTCTTTAAATCTTTCTTTAATTATCCTTTTGTTGGCATCCGCATAAACCGATTGTTCCTGATCTTTTGCATAGCATTCGGCCGCATCGTCCCATTGTTTAATAAAGTTTTCGTTCATTTTTTCCTTTTGATAAAACAATCACTGCAGTTTAAGATACCAGATAAACTGAACCTCTCCCTCGCATCCGGGCTCGGAATCATATGCATGCATGTCCATTTTATCCAATAAGGCACCCTGCTTTTTATAAAAATTGCAGGCAGTAACATTATTGTTCTGGCATTCAATCATCATCATTTTATAACCGTCCGACTTCGCATTTTTTACCCCGAGATCGAACATTCTTTGGCCCACACCCATATGTTTGTAATTGTCCGCCACGCGAATATCCCATAAAATACAGGCATCATTCCTTCCTTGGAGCAGATCCAATCCTTTTGTGGGACCTGCCACGGTCATTGCTCCTATGGGTGTTTCACCGTCGAACGCCATATAAAACCTCCAGTTTGAGATATCAAACTGCTTTTCGAATTCCATTGCGCGTTCATATTTGCCTAAATCCTTGACTCTGTAATCTACGCTCTTTTCCTCAATAACAAAACCGCCGAGCCCGTTATTGATTCTTTTTACGATATATTCGGATTTAATCTCGACATTCTGCGAAACTTCGTCATAAAGCGGAAAATATGTTTTATCCACTTCTCTTATTTCTGTCATAACTTTTATCCTTTTAGCTTTTTTTCAATTCATTGCGGATGTAATTCTTAAAATCTTCGGAAATGTAATTGCCGAAACGATTCCACACGTTTTCATTGTCCGAAAGCCTCTCGAGCAATGTCACTTCGACAACATTTCGGGTTTCATCATCTCCGTAGCGCCACATAACTTCGACGGCTTTGGATAAGATATTTATACGGATGTCTTCCTTTGCATTTTCAAGCAATTCAAAAAGGGGCTTGCCGATTTCATCCGCCGCATAAACATGCAAAAGAACTTTACCGTAATATTCAATATGCTCATCAAGTTTTCTTTGTCCGTTTCTGCAAAGGCTTTTAATCAAATTGACACATCCGTTAAAATCGATTTTATTGCGGTTTGGTTTATCAAGCACGGATAATGTTTCTTCATTCCAATAATCGTTAAGCATGGCTTCGTATTCATTTCGGTCAAACGAAAAATCAAGATCGGCAAACCAGAGAATATTATCGTCGTTTTTATATTTCTTTAAAGTATAATTTATTCTTCTTCTGTATAATTCTTCGTCCCAGTTTTTGCCAATCCAGTTTTTCCATTCCTCGCTTTCGGCTGTTTCCAATGCGATATTATCGCCGTATTTTTCCCAGTCCGAATCGGAATAATTTTCAATGCAAAGTATTCCGCAGTGTTTTTCCTCATCAAAGCTGTAATCCTTTATATTGACGTATCCGGCTTTGTTCCAGTAAACAAAGTCCTTCGTTTTTTCGACTTCAACGACTATTACAATGCATGAAAAATCCAAATCGTCAGGACATAAATACACGGGGACGGGTGTTCTTTCTTCTGAATAAAGAAGGTTCCATACGAATCTTACGTCACCGTAATAATTCAGTTTTTTGGTCCATGCGGGACATAAATCATTAAAAGGCGCGATTCCTTTAGGTAAATCGACGCTCTTTTTTTCCTTTAATATTTCGCTAAAGGAATTGCCGTCAATAAACCATTCAAAATCAAACCAATTTGCGTTTTTTTGTATTTTTCTCTTCTCTATATGGCTCAATTGTTTTTCCTCTTTCATAAATCAGGTTTGACTTAAAGAATTACCTAGGCTTTTTTCAATTCGACCAATACCCAGTCGTCGGAAAGCAATTCATATTCGTTGCCGCAACTCGGACAAAACCTGTTTTTCATTGCATTGAAACTCGTGCCGCAAGTGGGACAGGAAATCCTCGTCATTGTGAAGTTGATATTTACCGGTATATCCGTTCTTCTTTTAAAAGTCGCGCTGAATACGGGATGGGTAAAACGCACTTTATCGTCTTTAACCGAAAGAACGTCAAAATAACCTTTAAGTTCAACTGTTACAAAGCCGTCTTTTTCCTCGAAATGCTTAAGGCCTATTATTCCCGAATAATTAAAATCGATAATATCCTTCATTTCGTCCGGAAGCGGTTCTCCTTTATAGCAGGCAAGTTCGTTCTCATCCTTTGCGTAAATTGCGGTTTTTATCAGAGAAATCGCTTTTCCTTTAAAATATTCGAAAGAAAACTCAGGCGTTATCTTCTTCATGCCTTTTTCAAAACGTTTTCTCGAATCCGCGGTTCCCATTCGGTAAAGATCTGCGATTGCGCGCGCTATCTTAAAGAGCGTATGGAAAAACATAAACAAAAAGAATCCGTAAACCGTGCCCAACAAAGGCCCGAACAGTATATCAGATGAGGGCTCCTGCACCGTTATCGGGAAAAGTTCCCTGAATGAGGGATTAAAAAGATAAATATATACGAGAATCGTACAAATAAGAGCGCAAAGAGGCCATCCGATCAATATCTGATTCCTGGTTATACCCAAATGATCAAAGAAATAAAAACCCGTAATCTTCGGTAACAAATCGTCCATTTTATACTGCGTACCGCAGTAAGGGCAACCGTTTTGAAGTTGCGCCACCGTCCCGTCCGCACCGCAATTCGGACATATATATGGTTCATTGTCGGGATGTGCTCCGGATACAATATCCGTAACCGTTCCGTAAAAGCTGTTTCTTAAAGTGTCTTTGTATAAAATTTTGTTGTTCTTCTTTACAAGTCTTTTGATTTTAAAACTTCCGAATCCGACCGAGCTCGCATAGTGCCCGTCCTTCCAGTCGGCCACATCGAAAAATTGAGTTTCTTCGGTCTCTTTTTGCGTGGCTTCATATTCGAATTCCACGCCTTTTTCTTTGATTCTTTCGTTTTGAAGTTTAAGCGTATACGAAATGTCATTATCCGCAAAAGGTATGGTTTCTCCCTCTCCTATGGCTTTTCCCAGAGAAGAAGTGAATTTTTTGAGTTTTTTCGTATACGAAGTTCTAAGCGGTATTGCCTGAAAATAATTCTGTCCCATTTTTTCCCTCAATAATTTATAATTTTTTGTGCCTTATCGAATCAGTGCTTATTCTGAAGCTTATTCTGAAGCGTATTCGGAAATAATTTCTATTTTTCCCACAATATGACGATTGAATTCATCCAGTTCTTCGGCGGGCACCCACAATTCCTCATGATATGCGGCGCCTACAACATGGGATTCGTATTTCTTACAAAAATCGTCTTCGACTTCAAACCTGGTAACATAGCCTTTGTGATCGTCATTGTATTTAACGTTCCAGTTTTTTGCTATTTCATCGGCATATTTTTCGTTTAATACCGGATAAAAAATCGGCTGTTCGGGAAGGCGCGGCGGAAATGCTTTATATCCGCTTTTCTCTATGAGTCCCAGTTCTTTTGTTCCGACCGGTCTGTATAAAATCATCGTTCCATCCTCCGATACGTTTCCGTATTGGTTTTGTTTTATTTCAAGCCTTCAAAGTCACATTTGATTTTTTGAAAATCAAATGATTGAAAAAGGCGATTTTTCTGAATTCTTCCATACTGCTTGTTTTATTTTCAAGTTCAAGCATTTCGCGATACCATTCATCCGTATATTTAATTTCGTTATTGGATGAGAGTCCGAAGAAAGTTCTTATTCCGTAAATTTTCGAAAGCGTCATATTCTTTTTTAGAAAATCCGTAAGGAATTCATTATCGTAAACGCTTCTTTTTCCAAACATACTGTTTTCCGTTACGTCGTTTAGCAAATCCAATGCAGCTTTGGGATTGTCTGACAAAACCGCACTTCCCATCACTCTTCCGTTAAGATTATGTTTGACTATCGATAAAATTCCGTCCGGTTTTAATATTCTGACGAATTGTTTTAATATTTCTTCCTTATCGTCGGTATATTCAAGGACATTGTGACATATAATCACGTCAAAGGTATTATCTTTTACTTCCTTAAGATATTCAATCCCGCTCTTTATAAGCGTGTAGCCGTTTCCTTTTGCGCGAAGGTTATACATTTCCTCACTCGGTTCTATCGCATATACTTCATGATATTCGGAATAATGTTTCGCACTGATGCAAAAACCCGCTCCGAAATCCAGAATCTTTAATCTTTTATCGTTCGGAATGACCAACTGTTTGAAGATCATTTCATAGAACATTCTTCCCCAGGGCTGATCAACCATATTTCTGTAATCTTTAATCGGATCCGACACTTTCGATTCTCCTGTTTTCCTTCCGTCAAATTATGATAGCGGCATTTTAAATCATCCGATATTAATATCCATTTCTTTTTCTTCCTCTGTTTCTCCCCTGGCTTTTTTCTTTTTTTGAATATTCGCCATGATCCTGTTGTAACTGTCGTCATCCTTCATCCTTTTTGCGTTAATAAACGTGAATACGACAAGAAGAACCAAAATAATTCCCTGAACAACAGGCCAGAAATAAAGGAATTCGTACGACTCCAAGATGAATTTTCTGGTATTCATCCAATAAGCCAGATACGCTTCGATAAAAATCGCCAAAAACGTCAAAACATCGGTAATCACGTACATTACGGTACAGGTTCTGTATAGAGGTTTCCACGTCAGAATATAACTTATGATGCTCAACAGAATAATAAATGAAGACATAATCACGATTAAAATCGAAAGCAACAGAATATGAAAACC
>JAGADU010000146.1 GCA_017613435.1 Lachnospiraceae bacterium
ATCTTTCCGTCAGCAGCTACAGTTACGTTCTCAAGAAGAGCATTTCTCTTGATAGCGTTGTAGATATCGGGCTCAGATTCCTTATCAAGGTTGATAACCTTAGCGTAGCAGCCGCCTTCGAAATTAAATACACCGTTGTCATCCCAGCCGTGCTCGTCATCACCGATGAGGAGTCTCTTGGGATCTGTGGAAAGTGTTGTCTTGCCTGTTCCGGAAAGTCCGAAGAAGATAGCTGTGTTCTTACCTTCCATATCAGTGTTAGCCGAGCAGTGCATGGAAGCGATGCCCTGAAGAGGTAAATAGTAGTTCATCATAGAGAACAGACCCTTCTTCATTTCTCCGCCGTACCATGTGTTAAGGATAACCTGCTCACGGCTTGTTGTGTTGAAAGCAACACATGTTTCGGAGTTAAGTCCGAGTTCTTTATAATTGTCAACCTTTGCAAGAGATGCTGTGTAAACTACGAAGTTGGGCTCAAAGTTTGCAAGTTCTTCCTCTGTGGGCTGGATGAACATGTTCTTTACGAAATGAGCCTGCCAAGCTACTTCCATAATGAAACGAACTGCCATTCTTGTGTCTTTGTTGGCACCGCAGAATGTATCCATTACGAAAAGTCTCTTTCCGTTAAGTTCTTTCTTTGCAAGATCCTTAACGAATGCCCATGTTTCTTCGCTCATGGGATGGTTGTCATTCTTATATTCTTCAGATGTCCACCAAACAGTATCCTTGGAATTAGCATCCATAACGATGTATTTGTCTTTAGGTGAACGACCTGTGTAAATACCTGTCATTACGTTTACGGTACCGAGTTCTGTTTCGACACCTTTCTCGAAACCTGTAAGTTCAGGCTTCATTTCTTCTTCATATAAGAATTCATATGAAGGATTGTGAATAATCTCAGCAGCATTAATGCCATACTGGCTTAAATCGATGTTTGCCATAATGTATCTCCTTATTAAATTTATTTTTCGAAAATCCTAATTACTTAATTAACAGGATTATTACGCACCGTTTTATAGTATAAAAATAATTATCTTCAAAGTCAAGATACTTTCTTTCATTTGATATTTTTTTAACAAAATTTTTACATCTTATTAAAAAGGCTTTTATCCCATACATAAAATGTTCAATTTTTATTGGTTAATTGTCCTGCATTTGTTCTGATAATCGTCAAGCCATCTGATTTCTTTCTCGCTCATCTCTTCTCTTAGGAGCAGTTTTTCGTCCAAAGGAACGTATGTTAAGCATTCGAAACAAAGAAATTTACCGTCGGGCGTTTCAAACTTATCTCTTACCAAAAGTATGTTTTCTATTCTTATTCCGTATTTGCCTTCGCGGTAAATTCCGGGCTCATCGGATAAAAGCATTCCGCTTTTTAATATCGCATCCCTGCCGTTTGGATTTTGCATCCATCTGACTGCCTGCGGTCCTTCGTGCACCGAAAGCATATATCCTATTCCGTGGCCCGTGCCGCATTTGTAATCGTCGCCCTCTTCCCACATCGGTTCTCTTGCAAGAATATCAAGATTAATTCCGCTGCAGCCTTCGAGAAATACGGCATTCATCAAAGAAAGCATGCCTCTGGCGACTTTTGTATAATCATGCTTCATTTCATATGTGGGCGTTCCTATCGCTATCGTTCTGGTAATATCGGTCGTACCGCCCTTATACTGTCCGCCCGAATCAAAAAGATACAGATTGTTATTCAATATTTTTGAGCAATTGTTCTTTTTGGCTTCGTAATGCATCATCGCGGCGTTGGCACCGGATGCCGAAATCGTATCAAAAGACAAATCAAAACAGTCATCATCGGATAATCTTATTTCATCAAGTTTTTTCGATAATTCATATTCATCCATCGATGTAACATCGATTGCATTTATCCAATCAATGAATTTAATGACGGCTTTATTGTCTTTCGAATAAGCTTTTCTTATGTTTTCGATTTCCGTTTCATTTTTAATTGCTTTCATTTTCGAAACATTGCAATCGAAATTATAAAGTTCGAATTCCTTGTTCTCAAGGATTTTCGCATATTTCAGAGGCATTTTATCGAATGCGAAACATGCTTTTCTTTTATGCGGAAGGAAATTTATATATTTTTCGAAAGAATGGTAAGTCAAAAACTTTATCTTATTGTCATTAAGATACGAGATAATCTTTTTAAATTCCATCGTATCTCCGTAACCGTTCGGCACATAAAGGAAAGCAACGGCATCCTGCTTCGTTATCATCACGTAAGAAAGTGCCATGGGATTGTATTTAATGGCATTGCCCCTTAAATTCAAAAGCCACATGTTTACATCAAGCGTGGCGGAAAAATAAAAGAAAATGTCTTTTTCGATAAGATTATCCCTTACTCTTTGGACTCTTTCTTTTGCGCACTCACCTGTTAATTCCAAAGGGAGGATGTTAACGGTGCATTCTGCATTCATTTCGGGATAATCCTCATTGAAACATCTTTTATATGCATTCAAAAAGACTTTATTCTCATCGTCGAAGGCATTGAATCCGTAATCGAGACATTCTTTATAAGAAAAAATATCCGAAGGACAGGCAACGGTTTGATTATCTTCAAGACGTTTTTTTATGAATTCTTTAACAGAAGGGTATCCGGGAGTCGAGAGTTTGATTAATTCGATACCCGTGCCTTTAAGTTCGGCTTCAGCCTGAATAAAATATCTTCCGTCCGTAAAAAGATATGCTTCGTTCATACCGATTGCGAGCGTGCCGTTCGATCCGGTAAAAGAAGAAACAAGGGTTCTGAATTTATAATAATCGTTAACGTATTCGCTCATATGGGGATCGCAGTCCTTTAGAAAGAACCAGTCATAACCCATGAGAACCATTTCTTTTCTGATATAATCGATAAAAGCCATTAATTTACCTCTTATGTAAACTTTTTGTTAACTTTAAAGAATAGTTTTGATATATATTTTTATATATGTTATAGTATTTATACCGCGTCTGTAAGTTATGTATACTAAATACATCACCATGACAAAAAAATAAAAAGGAGGCCACACATGTCAAGTAAACACAGCGAAATTACACCGGAAATTATCAATCTTGCGGACAAGTGTTACGAAAAAAGCATTATCGACAATGAATTGTTCGTACAATACGATGTCAAGCGCGGCCTTAGAGATTTAAACGGACGAGGTGTTCTCACCGGTCTCACTCATATATCCGACGTTCGCGCCAATAAAATTGTCAACGGTGAACAGATTCCTTTACCCGGAGAATTGTTTTACAGAGGTTATAACGTAAAAGATCTTGTAAACGGTTTTACAAGCGAAAATCGTTTCGGGTTTGAGGAAATCACTTATCTTCTCCTTTTCGGAGATTTACCAAACGATGACGAACTTTCATCCTTCAAACAGTTAATTGCGGATTATCGCTCGCTTCCGACGGGCTTTGTTCGTGATATTATCATGAAAGCTCCGAGTAAAGATATGATGAATACGCTTGCAAGAAGCGTTCTGACTTTATATTCTTACGACGACAGAGCAGATGATACTTCTCTGCCCAATGTTTTAAGACAGTGTCTTCAGCTGATTGCGCTTTTTCCGGAATTTGCCATTTACGGATATCAGGCTTACAGCCATTATCACGACGGCAATTCTCTTTTCATTCACAGACCGAAAAAAGAGCTTTCGACGGCTGAAAACATACTATCACTTTTAAGAGCCGACAGCAAGTACACGCCGCTTGAAGCAAAACTTTTGGACCTTGCTTTGGTGCTTCACATGGAGCACGGCGGAGGAAACAATTCGACCTTTACGACACATGTCGTTTCATCGACTTTGACGGATACGTATTCCGCGATAGCCGCAGCTTTGGGTTCTCTTAAAGGACCTCGTCACGGCGGGGCAAACATCAAGGTAGTTCAGATGTTTGAAGAAATGAAAAAAGAAGTCAAAGACTGGAAGGACGACGACGAAATAAGCGACTATTTAAGAAAACTTCTTCATAAAGAAGCATTCGACCATCAGGGTCTTATCTACGGTCTCGGACATGCGATTTATTCGACCAGCGACCCGAGAGCCTGCATATTCAAAGAATATGTCGAAATGCTTTCAAAAGAAAAAGGCTTATACGACGAATTCGAACTATATTCCAAAGTCGAGGAACTCGGTCCGAGGATCATCGCTTCCGAGAGGAAGATGTATAAGGGCGTTTGTATTAACGTAGACTTCTATTCGGGATTTGTATATGATATGCTATCGCTTCCCGCGGAACTCTTCACTCCGATGTTTGCAATCGCAAGAATCGTAGGATGGTCGGCACACCGTCTTGAGGAATTGTCAAACAACGGTAAAATCATAAGACCCGCTTACAAACCTATTATGGATGATTTGGATTATATTCCGATTACAAAAAGATAATTAAAAACTCCCGGGAATTACCCGGGAGTTCTTTTTATTTGGGTTCAATGTTTTTCAAATCATAAGTAAGAGTCATATGCTTGTCTTCGGAAACTTCCTGCCATGTCATTATGATTCTTTTTGCAATCGTTCTCGAATCCTCTTCGTTTGCATTCATAAGAAGCGTAACATACTGGAAGGATGAATATTGCGTTGTTACGTCTCCCATTCTTAAGGAAACCACAATTGCTCTTTCAACCTGCTGCATCGCTTCTTCAAGCTGCTCAGTCGAAAGCTTGGAAGGGCCGGAATGCGTGAGCGTGAAAAGAATCATCCAAACGGTCTGATTGGATCTCGCAATCGTTCTTTGAACAAAATGAACGATGTTTTTGAATCCTTCGTATTCAACTCTCAGCGCTCCGTTTTCGTAACTCTTCTCCTTCATAAAGCCTTCGAGTCTCGAAAGATCGGTTTCGCTGTTAAAGTTTTCAATCGTATTGTTTAAATATTCTTCACGCTGTTTGTAATAATGGTAATTGTCTTTACCGTTTTGTTTTACGTAATAGAGTGCTTTATCAGCCCTGTGATACAAAGTCGTAAAATCAAGACCGTCCTCGGGCGATACGGAAATACCGATGGAAACGGTAGGATTGTACGAAAGCTCCGTTTCGTCTTTCATTTCGTTGTGAACGGTCTTTAAGATAAGATCGCAATACGAATTGATTTCGTCATCCGTGTATTCGCCTTTTAAAAATACCGCGAATTCGTCTCCGCCGATTCTTGCGGCCATATCTCTCGGGCCGACGTTATTCTTTAAAATTCTTGAGAAATTGCAAAGAACATTATCTCCGAAAACATGTCCGTATGTATCATTAACGTATTTGAAATTATCAATGTCAAAAAGAATAAACGCGCCTTTGTTTTTGGAAATAAAATATTTGTCGATATCGTCTTCAATAAATTTTCTGTTCCAAAGTCCCGTAAGCGGATCTTTTTTTGCGGAATTCGAAAGATTCTTTCTCAAATCCTCAATCTGCAATATTTTTTCGATTCTCGAAAGCATGATTTCGGGTTCGAAAGGTTTTAAAATAAAATCCATCGCACCCATCTTAAGGCCTTTAATTTCGCTTTCTCTTTGATCGTCAACAGTCAGAAAAACAACCGGAATATTTGATGTTTCCGAATTGGCTTTTATATGCTCAAGAGTCTCGTAGCCGTCCATACCGGGCATTCTTACATCAAGCAGAATCAAATCCGGTCTTGCCTTCTTTAAAAATTCAAGCGCCTGAGAACCCGATTTTGCCATAGAAAGCTGGTAATTGTCTTTAAGCACATCGGCAGCCAATTTTAAGTTTGTCGTGACGTCGTCGACGATAAGAATATGTTTCTTACGATCCATACTACCCTCTGATTAAAGTTTTAAAAACTTTCTGACTTCCTCTTCCATTTCATCCTTGCCGCAAACCGTATCATGCAAAACAGCAGCTTCTCTTATATCCGAAACCGCTTTGGGAATTGCCATGCCGGTAAGTGCGCAAAGTTTGTCAACAAGTACAAAATCGTCTTCCTTATGATCGATACCGTCTATTGACGATAATACCGCTCTGGTGAATTTGTAAGGCGATGCCGTGGAAACAATAACCGTTGTCGTATCATCTTCGGTTGCGTCTTTGTATTGTTCATACACTGCACTTGCAACAGCCGTATGGGTATCAAGAACATAACCCGTCTTATCGTAAACATTTTTAATTCTCGAAGAAACAGACTTCTCCGATGCAAATCCTCCGACAAAGGACTCATCTATGAATTTTTTCATTTCTTCGCTTGCTTTGTAAGAACCTTTTTCGGAAAGTTCCTTCATAAGTTCTTTATTCTTATTCGAATCGCATCCGCAGGATAAATATATAAGTCTCTCAAAATTGGAGGAAATCAAAATATCCATTGAAGGAGACGTTGTTAATATAAAATCCCTGTTTCTGTCATAAACGGACGATTCGAAGAAATCGTACAATACCTTGTTTTCGTTTGATGCGCAAATAAGTTTGTTGATGGGAATTCCGATACATTTTGCAAAATATCCCGCAAGAATGTTTCCGAAATTACCGGTCGGAACAACAAAATTTATCAGATCGCCCTCTTCGATTTTGCCGTTCTTTAAAAGATTTGCATATGAATATGCATAATAAACAACCTGGGGGATAAGTCTTCCGATATTGATCGAATTCGCAGAAGAAAATCTGTACCCAGATTTGTTTAACAAATCATTGAATTCTTTGTCAGCAAAAATATTTTTTACACCGGTCTGAGCGTCGTCGAAATTGCCCTTTATGCCGACAACTTTAACATTGTCTCCGACCTGAGTTACCATCTGCTTTTCCTGAATGGCCGAAACTCCGCCCTTGGGATAAAAGACCATAATCTTTACTCCCTCGACACCCGCAAATCCCGCAAGTGCTGCTTTTCCGGTATCGCCGCTTGTAGCGGTCAGAATAACAATATCTTCGTTGATATTGTTTTTCTTTGCCGATACTTTCATAAGATAAGGAAGTATCGAAAGCGCCATATCCTTAAAAGCAATTGTCGATCCGTGGAAAAGCTCAAGGTAATATGCTTTATCCACATAGGACATCGGTACTATTTCTTTTGAATCAAATTTGGAATCATATGCCTTATCGATGCAGTAAAGAAGTTCTTCTTCGGTAAAATCGGTAAAGAAAAGTTTCATTACCTCATAAGCCACACCTTTGTAATCGAGTTCGGATAATTCTTCAAGACTTATATCAAGCGAAGGAAACTTTTCAGGAACAAAAAGTCCTCCGTCTTCAGCTATACCTTTTGTAATCGCATAAGAAGCAGTTACTTTTTTAGAATTGTCTCTTGTGCTCTTGTATAAAATTTCCATATATGCTCCTGCGTTTCACAATAATTCAATCTATTATATCACGAAGAATTTGTTTGGGCAAATGATTATGTTAAAAAAATATCATACATTTTTTCATCAAAAGATTTCGATTTGATTTTAAACAAGAATATTTGATAAAATAAAAAACATGAACAAAAAAGGAATTTTCAAAACAAAAAGAAAAGACAATTCGACATATTACCGTGTATCTTTCACAAGAAACTCAAAGCATATTTCTTTGGGTTCATTTGACAAAATAAAAGACGCTTCGAAATGCTACGAAAACGCGGTTAAAGTATTCGACAATCATGAAATCGATATCGATTCCTATGATGATTCTTTTTATATTCCTTTCGATAAATTCGTAATACTTATAAATTTCAGGGACAACGGTATTTATATTTCAAATCCTATATATTTAAGACCGAATTTCTTCTACTATTATCTCGATAAAGACACAATACTTAAATTCGACCGAGACGATCTTTTTTATTTTTCAAAACACAAAATCATCAAAAGAGGCGGACA
>JAGADU010000026.1 GCA_017613435.1 Lachnospiraceae bacterium
ATACGGGGCTTCGCATATCGGAGTTTTGCGGACTGACTCTTGGGGATATCGATTTTGAGAATCACAAGATCAATGTGGACCATCAGCTTCAGAAGCGTGCGCATATCGGATACTACATCGAGAGCACAAAGACTACTTGCGGAACCAGAGTATTGCCTATGACAGAAGATGTTGAGGTTTGCTTTAAGAAGATCATCTCTGAACGCAATGCACCCAAGGTTGAGCCAATCGTTGACGGTTACACCGGATTTCTGTACTACGACAAGGATGGAAGCATTACATACTCACTTCACTGGGATCATTACTTTAAGCATATAGTGGAGAAGTACAATTCCATCTATAAGGTTCAGATGCCGGAGATTACACCTCATGTATGCCGCCATACCTATTGTTCCAATATGGCTAAGTCCGGGATGAATCCGAAAACACTTCAGTATCTTATGGGGCATGCTGACATCGGAACCACGCTTAATGTCTATACGCACGTGAATTTTGAGGATGCTAAGGCAGAGATCGAGAAGCTGAATGTTGTGTGAAAGTCTTAAGGTGTAAATAAAAAAACATTACACCTTACTTTACACCTTTTGCCGGTGTAAATATGCCAAAATATGCATATATTATGCCGGCAAATGAAAATGCAAAAGGTGTCTAAGCCCTGATAAAACAAGGAAAAACGATATGATTAAGATACTATTCGTCTGCCACGGCAGGATTTAATGCCTATACAAAGAATGGCGGAAATAAGCCATTTATGGGCAGAGTGGTATCTGTTTTACACCTTGTTTACACCTTTTGATTGGGGAAGGAACACACCTCTGAAAGAGAGAACCAAAGATATGAAAAAAATACTGTTTGTCTGCTGGGGCAACATTTGCCGTTCGCCCATGGCGGAGTATATTTTTAAGGACATGGTAAAGAAGGAGGGACTTTCGGATAAGTTTCACATAGAGTCCGCGGCAACTTCGACGGAAGAACTGGGCAATCCGGTATATCCGCCCGCAAGAGATGAGCTAAAACATCACGGCATTGACTGCCATGGTCATCATGCGCGCCAGGTTCGAAAAAGTGACTATGATGATTTTGATTACATTATTGCGATGGAAGATATTCATCATCGAATCATGAGAGACAGATTTTTTGGCGGAAGGGATGACAAGATTTCTCTTTGCATGGATTATTCTTCAACACCGGGCAAACAAATCGCGGATCCCTGGTATACAGGGGATTTTGTCACTGCTTACAGGCAAATAGAGGAAGGCTGCAGGGGACTTTTGGATAAAATTTCAAAAGAAGACCTCGGTATTTATTAAATCAGGATTTAACAAATTGGCAGTTATTTGACGACCGAAAATCGAAAACAAATCGGAATACGCGGGAGGCTAAATGATACAGGCTGTAATATTCGATATGGACGGAGTGATCTTCGATTCGGAAAGAATCATATGCGAACTCTGGGACGAACTGGCAAAAGAATATCAACTTGACGGCATAGAGGAATTGATGATTAAGTGCATCGGTATCAACGATGCCGCAACAAATGCTCTTTTCCTCGAAAAGTACGGGGAAGATTTTCCTTACGAGGATTTTAAAAAGATCATTTCAAAAAGATATCATAAAAGATATGACGGCGGACGCCTTCCCATGAAAGACGGAGTAAAGGAACTCTTGTTTTTCCTTAAGGGAAACGGGATAAAAACCGCTCTGGCTTCTTCGACGAAGGTTCAGACAGTGGTTAATCAACTCAAAGATGCCGGAATATACGAATGCTTTGATGTTGTGATAGGCGGAGACATGGTCGGCAGATCCAAACCGAATCCCGACATCTTTCTTCACGCGGCGAAAGAACTCGGAGTCGATGCAAAGGAAGCTTACATTATTGAGGATTCGTACAACGGAATAAAGGCTGCGCATGCCGCATGCGCCAAACCGATCATGGTTCCGGATTTGATAGAGCCGAATGATGAGATAAAGGCCCTGTGTCATAAAATTTTCACGAATCTTTCGGAAGTTAAAGATTATTTTTTGAACATGGTTTAAGCATAGCGAAAATTCCTTAGTAAAGCTCCCAAAAATTTGATAAATAACCGTAAATATGATAAAATAACTTTTTGGATTACGTTTTTTTATTATTTTTCGTTTATCGTGAAGGGGAATACGATGGGAAGATATGAAAATGCTTTGTTTTCTGGTATTTTTTTGAATACTTTTAATAAAGGTAAAAAAGGACGGGCGGGATTTTTCTTAAGCCTTGTCCTTTTATTTGTTTTAACGGTTTCTTTGCTCGCTTCCATGGTTTTGATGCCGTTTGACATGGCTTTCGCAAAAACAAAATCAGGTACGGAATACGACAAGGTAAATGTTGAATTTTCCGGACAAAACGAAGGCTATTCCGCGGTGCTTTACAATAACAGCAACGGTTTGCCCACTTCAGAGGCCAATGCAATAGCCGAAACCGACGAAGGATTTATATGGATCGGCAGCTACAGCGGTCTTATCAGATACGACGGCAACACTTTCGAGAGAATGGACTCAACGATGGGTATAGCGAGCGTCACATGCCTTTACGTTGATACTAAAAACCGCCTGTGGGTCGGAACAAACGACAGCGGCGTGGCTTATATGGAAAAGGGCAAATTTTATCTTTTCAGGGATAACACGGCTTCGCAGTCCCTTGCGGTTCACAGTATCGTTGAAGACCCTGAGGGAAATATTCTTATCGCCACCACCCACGGCGTGGAGATTATAGACCTTTACAACAACCTCTACAAACTCGATTCGCCGAATATTAACGACGAAAACATAGCGGAACTGAGAGCGGACGGTTCTACCGGTATTATTTACGGTCTTACCGACAACGGCAATGCTTTCACGATTGAAAACTGCAAAGTGACCGCTTTTTATACGCTCAAAAGATTCGAGATAGAGGGAACCGAATCGATTTTGCCCGACCCCGACAAACCCGGATATGTTTATCTCGGAAACGGCGAATCCGGAATATATTACGGCGATCTGACAAAAGGAATGGTCGATCCCAAATACATAGAGACCGCTCCGCTTAAAGAAATCAATTCCATGGAATATATCGACGGCAAATTGTGGATATGCGCGGACAACGGTATCGGCATGTACGATCAGAACGGATTCCGTAAAATATACAATCTTCCGATGAACAACTCCGTCGATCAGATGATTTCCGATTACGAAGGAAATCTATGGTTTGCGTCTTCGAGACAGGGCGTTTTAAAAATCGTAAGAAACAGATTTACGGATATTTTTGCCAAATACGAATTGGAAGAAGAAGTCGTAAATACCACCTGCAGATACAAATCCTATCTGCTGATGGGAACCGACGAAGGTCTTTTTGCGGTTGAAAGCGGAAGCAAGGTTGACAGCATCGTTCTTAAGAAAAAGTTTAATATTCCCGAGGAAATCGAGAAGAATTGCGAGAATAACCTTATTAAACTTTTGGACGGCGTAAGAATCAGATCGATAATAAGAGACAGCAACAACGTTCTTTGGATTTCCACCAACAGCGAACTGGGACTTCTTCAATATGATAACGGAAACATAACGTCTTATAACAAGGATAACGGTCTTCCTTCGAATAAGCCCAGAACGATATACGAATGCGATAACGGAATGATTCTTGCATCGTGTTCGGGCGGACTCGCTTTGATAGACAAAGAAGACGGTGTCATCGATGTCGTGAATTCCGAGTCGGGTCTCGGAAACACCGATGTTTTGACCGCCACGGAGGGATTGAACAACGAAATAATCCTCGGAACCGACGGCGGCGGAATCTATGTTGTAAGAAACCATAATCTCGAAGGCATAGGACTTAACGAAGGCCTTTCTTCGATGATTATTTTACGTATAAAAAGAGACGTAAAAAGAAACATCTACTGGATTGTAACCAGTAATTCAATAGCATACATGACATCCGATTACAAAGTGGTTACGATAAAGAATTTCCCTTATTCGAACAACTTTGATTTCTTTGAAAACGAAAAAGGAGAGATGTGGATACTTGCCAGCAACGGCGTGTATGTGGCAAAAATAGACGAACTTCTCGCCAACGAGGAAATAAATACGACTTATTACAGCATCTTTAACGGAATGCCCTGCGTTTCGACACCGAACTCTTACTCAGACATTACGTCCGACGGAGATTTGTATATCGCAGGTTCGACGGGTGTCGCAAAGGTCAATATCGAAAAAGAATTCGGAGAAATCGAAGATATTAAAATGGCCGTTCCCTATGTGGAAGCCGACGGGGTAATGATTTATCCCGATAAAAACAATACGGTTACGATTCCTTCCACCACGAAGAGACTTACGATTTACGGATATGCGTATACATATTCGCTGATGAATCCGAAGATTACTTATTATCTCGAAGGATTCGACAAGGAAGAAAAAACAGTATACAGAAATGAATTTGAACCCGTAGCATATACGAACCTTCGAGGCAAAACATACCGTTTCGTCATGAGAATGGAAGGGGAGCAGGGAAGCGGCGGAAACAATGAAATTTCCGTCAACATCGTCAAGAAAAAAGCTTTCTATGAAACAACGCTTTTCTACGTGTTCGTCGCAGTGGTTTTAGGACTGGCTTTGTATGAATTCATTGTTTACATTGTTAACAGAAAAACTCAGAGCTACCAAAAGAAACAGGAAGAAAGCAGACTGTTCGTTCGCGAAATGACCGAAGCATTTGCGAAGACAATCGATATGAAGGACCAGTATACCAAAGGTCATTCCATCCGTGTTGCCGAATATACGGCGCTTCTTACGAAAGAACTCGGTTACAACGAAGACACTGTTGAGAAATATTACAATATAGCGCTTTTGCATGACATCGGAAAGATCGGTATCAAACCCGAAGTGCTTAACAAAGCCGGAAAGCTTACCGATGACGAATTCACGCTCATTAAATCACACTCAACCAAGGGCTATCATGTCCTTAAAGATATCAGCATTATGCCGGAACTTGCGATCGGCGCGCGTTTCCATCACGAAAGACCCGACGGAAAAGGATATCCGAAGGGACTTGTCGGAGACGAAATCCCGAGAGTTGCGCAGATTATTGCCGTTGCGGATACTTTCGACGCAATGTATTCGAATCGTCCTTACAGAAAACGTATGAATTTCGAAAAGGTTGTGTCAATCATCAAGGAAGTGTCGGGAACGCAGCTTGCAAGCGACGTCGTGGATGCATTTTTGCGCCTGGTTGAAAGAGGCGTATTGAAGATGGATCCCGATGATGACGGCGGCGGATCGATGGACGATATCAACAATATTCGTCGCAAATATGACGAGGAGCCTGCCAAAGAGGCTTCCCAAAACGGAGACGGGAAAAAAGACGATTCCGTAAAAGAAACAAAGGAACAAAATACCGATGAAAAAAAATAACGAAAACGAATCCGCGGAAAACAAGAAAAGCATTGCAGAGTTTTTTCTGATAGCGATTCCCGTGGGCGCTTTTATGCTCATTGCCGTTGTTGCGCTTATTTTGGGAATCGTTTTTACCGAAAAGAAAAGACATGCAAAAGAGGATTTGAATGCAGTTTCGGTTGAAACCGACAAAAACGTCGGCGATAACACGGAAAACGATATTAAAGAAAAAGAAGAAACAAAAGAAAACGGGATGAAGCCGGAAACCGTAACCGACACTTTCAGGACTTCCAAGCTTGATACGGGCAATCTTTCACAGACGGGAAGCGGTTACGAGGGAACCAAGGGAACCGGAAAATACAATTACGGAGAGGCTCTCCAAAAATCGCTTTTGTTTTATGAAATCCAGCGTTCCGGAGATCTGCCCGAAAAGGTCAGATGCAATTGGAGAGGGGATTCCTGCCTTAATGACGGTTCGGATGCCGGAGTCGATTTGTCCGGCGGCTGGTATGATGCCGGCGATAATGTAAAATTCAATTTACCCATGGCATATACCGCAGCCATGCTTGCATGGTCCGTATACGAAGACAGGGAAGCTTACGAAGAATCGGGACAGCTTGAATATGCTTTGGCCGATATCAAATGGGCCAACGATTATTTTATCAAGTGCCATCCCTCGGACGAAGTATATTATTATCAGGTCGGTGACGGAAATCAGGACCATTCCTTCTGGGGCAGCGCGGAAGTTGTCGATGTAAAAATGCAAAGACCGTGCTACAAAGTTACAAGGCAGAACCCCGGTTCTGCCGTATGCGCCCAAACGGCCGCTTCTCTTGCCGCATGTTCGATTGTCTACAAAGACATTGACAAAGAATACAGCGATTTGTGCCTTAAGCACGCTAAAAGTTTATATACATTTGCCAGAGATACCAAATCCGATTCGGGCTATACGGCTGCGAACGGTTTTTATAATTCATGGAGCGGTTTTAACGACGAACTGGCCTGGTCCGGAACGTGGCTTTATATGGCTACGAACGACGAAACATATCTTACAAATGCCAAAGCCGATTATGTCAAAGCCGATCAAAACCACAAATGGGCCATGTGCTGGGATGACGTTCATATCGGCGCTGCGCTTCTTTTGGCCAAAATCACGGAAGATCCCGCATATTCTTCGGCTGTTGAAAAACATCTCGACTGGTGGACGGTGGGTGTCAACGGCGAAAAAATCACTTATACTCCCAAGGGCCTTGCATGGCTTGATTCCTGGGGGTCTTTAAGATATGCCACAACCACGGCCTATATCGCTTCGATTTATGCCGATTGGGAAGGCTGTAATGCGTCAAAAAAGAAAACATATGAAGATTTTGCTCTTTCGCAGGCCAATTACGCGCTCGGAGATACGGGCAGATCTTTTGAAATAGGATTCGGAGAAAATTATCCAAGGAACCCTCATCACAGAACTTCGCAGGGTTCTTATTGCGACAATATGAATGAGCCCAATCCCGCAAGACATATTTTGTACGGTGCGCTTGTTGGCGGTCCCGATGCTTCGGACGGATATAACGATACGGTTTCGGATTATACCGTAAACGAGGTCGCATGCGATTACAATGCCGGATTTACGGGACTTTTGGCACATCTTTATTCCAAATACAAAGGTCAGACCATCAAGGATTTCGGTGCCGTCGAAACACCCGGTCTTGAAATATACGCAGACGGTGCGGTTAATGTTTCAGGAAACGACTTTGTTGAAATCAAAGCTCTTGTTTACAATATTTCGGGCTGGCCCGCAAGAGTTCCCGACAGAATCGAATTAAGGTATTTCGTGGACCTTTCGGAAATCGTAAAAGCAGGCGGAAGCGTTGAAGATACCGAAGTCTCGATCAATTATGCGGACGGCGGAAAATGCGAAGGTTTAAAAACCTGGGACGAATCCGGAAACATTTATTATGTTTCGATTGTTTATGATGAGAAGACTCTTTATCCGGGCGGTCAGTCCGATTACAAAAAGGAAGTTCAGTTCCGTATTAAAAGCGGTAACGGAAAATGGGACGATTCGAACGACCCTTCATACAAAGGACTTACAAACGGAACCATGACGCTTGCGACGAACATGGCTGTTTACGAAGACGATGTTTTGGTTTTCGGAACGACTCCCGCAAGCGGTGACAAAGCAGGCGAAAAGGTCGTACCCGCAACCGGCGGGGCAAATAACAATGCATCGGGCAATTCGGGCAATTCCGGCAGCGCAAACGGCGGTTCTTTCGGAAACAACCAAATTACGGTTTCTCCTTCGACCGTCAATTCGTCGAATGACAGCGTCAAAGTTAAAATCGATTTTACGGGGGACGGAAAAAACAGCGTTTCCGGTACCATAGAGATAACCAACAATTCGGATACCGCACTCGATTTGAGCAAAACCGACATTACATATTATTTTACGGCCGACAACAAATCTCAGTTTGTTTTCGACAATTATCATTCCGCCGTAAACGAAAAGAACGGAAATTACAAAGCGCTTTCAAATGTAACCGGAACGATATCGGATGCTTCCGGAACCGACGTTGACAAAAAATGCGTGATTTCCATAGGCGATTCGGTTTCCTTAAAGAAAGGAGACATGTTTACGATAAGTTTTGCACTTCATCCTTCCGATTGGAGCAATATAAATATTTCCAATGATTACTCATACAAAAACAAAGACGGTGTGGTAATCAAAACCGACGGAAATACTGTTTTCGGAACGGAACCGAAATAAAAAATATTTTTCCCACAAAAATACGAAAGTGATTCGTATCTTAAGTGGAGATAGGAGGAAACTTGACCCAGGAAAAGTTTGCCGACTGTATTAACAGGATAAGGAACAAAGACAAATCCGGACTTAAAGATATTTACGACGAGTATCTGGGTTATATTTATCCGATAATATACGGCATTGTTAATCAGAAGGAGAATGCGGAAGACGTAACACAGGATTTTTTCGTGAAACTGTATTCGATGGCCTCGACCATGGAATTAAAAGATTCGCATAAAACATTTCTTGCGACGATAGCCAGAAACATGGCTATAGATTTCGTAAGAAAAAATTCACGTTCCATAGCGGTTGACGATTTCGTCGAAGAAGGAATCGAACCCGTGGCAAACGATAAGGTTGAAGAAACGGTAATAGGAGATATGACCGTTACGGAGGCCCTGGCTACGCTTTCCGAAAAAGAAAGAACAGTGGTAAGTATGAAAATTCTTTCCGACATGACTTTTAACGAAATATCGGAAGCTTTGGGCATACCGTTGGGAACCATCACATGGCGGTATCAGGAAGCAATCAAAAAATTAAGGAGGTTGGGCTATGAGTAAAGATTTATCAAAAGAATACAACGAAGCCGTAAGAAGCAGTCTGCCCAATCTCTGGAGCAGAATAGAAGCGGCAATAGACGCCGAGGAACAGTCGGAGCCGATACCTTTTAAGGCGGAAGAAAAAAGCGGCGAACCCGTAAAAAACAACGCAGGCCTTAAAGCTGTTCCCCCCGTACAAAAGAAAAAGAAAAAAATAATTCCGACATGGCTGTTGATAAGCCTTCCTTCGGTGGCGGTAGTGCTTATAGTTTTGTCACCTTTAATCTTATTCGGAGGATTGGTTTTAATAAACGGCGTATCGAAAAGCAGCGCTCCGATGGCTTATGATGCCTGTGACGCCGCACCTGCGGCTTCGGTCAGCAAAGAAAATGCGATTACGGGCACGGTCAATGAGGACGCGGAGTACGCAAATGCAATCGAGTTATTCGAAGGGGATTATTTGTACGATATTGAATTGGACGACGGAAAAGCTTCTTTAAGTGCAAACGTAAAACAAAATGCTTCGGAGACACCCGATATGCAACCTGTGCTTAAAAGAACGTTTGCCGAAGTTGAGATTCAAAATATTTACGAAGACGAATACGGCATGTTAACTGTAACGGCCCGTGTTCTCAGCGTAAAAGAAGACGAAAAAGCCGAAGAAGACGAAATACTCGAATTAAACGGGGAAGATGTGATTGAAGCATATCTTTATCAGGAATTTGATTGTGAAGAAGGAAAGACATACGATGTAATTGTTTACCTGGTTTCCGAAACGGATAAAGATACTTATTATATTTCTTCGCAGGATGGCGATTAAGAAAGACCGAATTTGTTTTTAAGGCGAGATTATTATATAATTATATAGTTATGCTTTTGCAAAAAGCATGCATATATGATTTTCGGAGGAAACAATGAACAAAAATAAACTGGTTAAAAGACTGCTTTGCTTTATATTGCTGGGAGTGTTGCTTGCGACACTTCCGGTTACTTATGTATCCGCAAAACCGGCTCAAATCGATTTCGGGGTAAATATCGATGCGGGTTACAATAAAAGACTGCTTGTCGGTTACGGCGCTCCGTTGACGCTTACCGTAAGGAACAATAATTCTTCCAATTTCGAAGGTTACATTCAGGTGATCGTTCCCAATTGCGGAAACAACAATGTTCTTTACGAAGAAGAGATCACGCTCGGCGCGGGCGAGAGCAAAACGGTTTCGATGGTAATCGGAATTCCGGCACCCATTGACAACATTAACGTCAGAATGACCAACAAGAAACACAAAGTTGTCTGGAAAGAACTGCAGAAAGTGGTTGTTTCCAAAAACAAGAATATTGTAAATATCGGTGTTTTAAGCGATGATTTTTCGGCACTTGCCTATGCGGACAGGGTTCATTTTCTTTTGGATGACTCCAAAACGACTTCCCTGATAGAGATGTCGGCTGCCGATTTCCCCACCGATTATATTGCTCTTCAAATGATTGACTGTATTCTCATTACCGATTTTTCGACGGATTTGCTTACGAAAGATCAGATTAATGCGCTTTCGCTCTGGCTACAGAAAGGCGGTCTTTTGATTATCGGAACTGGTTCTACGTCAAACAAAACCCTTTCCGGTCTCAAAGGCAGGATAATCAACGAAAACGTTACTTCCACGACAACAAGAAGAACGACCCTCGGTCTTATTAACAAGGATTATTCTTATATCACATCGGCATCTAACGGAATCGGAAAGAGTTACAATTACGACGGTTTCTATGACAATTATTACTATTATGATTTCTATTCTTATTCGAGCGATTATTACGAAAGCGATTATGACGGTGACGGAAGAAACGATTATATATTCAACGGTTATTCGGGTATCGATATAGGCGGAGATTATTATGATGCATACAATAATTACGTCGATCCCTCCCACAGGTATCTTTATGAAGAGGATGCATTTGTTTCATATACCGACGGAAGCATTCATTACAAATATTACGATGAGAGATACGGCGAGGTAATCGGCTATTCCGATTTGGACGATCTGATTTCTCAAAATTATATGTCAAGAACGGATATATATTATAATGCTTATCCCGAATATTGCAGACTGTACGGATACGATCCCAAATGGTTTTTGTATGATGCCAACAAGGATGTGATATCCACGGAAACCGAACTTGAAGCTTTGTTCGAACAATATTACGGAGACGACTTCGAAGAGTTTTTATTCCATTACGCATATCTTTACATTAATTACATTTTCTCGGGAACGGATTTAAGACCCGATCTGTCAAAAGCCGAAGAAACGGTAGTTGCTTCCGAGTACAAACCCATGGATTTGGACTGCTGCGGATTGGATGAAAATCTCTACGGAATCTCAGACAGTATTATTTACGGAGACGATTCTTTATCCAGTGATTTCCCGCTTGCGAAAATAATTAAAAGCGGGGAGGGTTATATTGCTCTTTGCGCATTCGATTTTACCAAAAACCCGATTCCGAGAAACGATTACTCGGGAGAGTTTTTCAGAAACCTTGTCGAGGAAACGATAGGTGCAAAGATTATCAACGAAGCCAACGAATATTCGAATATGGTAGGAAATTCTTATTACTATTATTCGAGCGGATATAATTATTCCGAAGAGCAGTTGTACAAAGCTTCCGCTTCGGCCCCCGTACCCCCGTTCATCTTTTACATTATAGTTTTGGGACTTTACATTATATCCGTATTGGTTCTTTACGTTATTTGCTCCAAAAAGAGAAAAACGTGGAATCTGTGGGTTATTTATCCCTGCGTTGCACTTGGCGTTTCGGTTGTAATATTCTGTTTCGGATTCTCGAGCAGAGTGCTCAAATTGAAAGCCAATGTCATATCGCTGATATTCCCCGACGAAGTGATTACCAAGGAAGAGGATTTTATAAGCGTTGTCGTTCCCAAGTCAAAGGAATATGAATTGAATTTCGCCGACGACGTTGAAGTGGATCTTGTAAACAATACAAGAAGCAACTATTCGTCTTACAATTCTTCAAAAGTCGATTATGATACATATACCGTGCAGTACATGAACGATTACGATCATATGAAGGCCGTAATAAAAGACAAGGTTGCTCTTGACAGCGAGACATTCAAAACAGAGGCTGCTTATATGACTCAGGGCGGATTGGAAGTATCGCTTCGTTCCGATATGAGCATCGGAGGAAAAGGGGCCGATAATATCAAAGTCGTAAACAATTATTCGACTACGCTCGAAGATGTGGTTGTTCAGGTTTATGACGATATCGACGGCTACAGCGATTATTATTTCAAAAAAATCAAACCCGGCGAATCGATAATCGCAAGCTCCGGAGTTAAGATCGAAGACAACAGCAACAACAACATATATTATTATTCAACCAAGTACAGAAACAATTTGTCGGAACATTACACAACTCACAAAGCGGGAGACATTGCTTTGGGATTTATGCTCGGAAATCTTTACGGCAAATTTGACAAAACGTTAAAGAGAAAGGCCGTATTTAACTATCTTCAGAACGAATATTCACCGAGCTCCGATAAGGTTCTTGTAGTAGGCTTTCCTCAATCCGATATAGGTGCGAAAGTTATTTCGGGAAAGAAAACAAGAGTCAATCGCACGGAGGCGATTATAGTAACAAAGAGCTTTTCGGAACTGCCGATAGCATACGGCAATTAATTTGGCGAGAGGAAAGAGTGGATTAAAATGATTGAGATAAAACATTTATACAAAAGATTCGGAAGATTTCTCGCACTCAACGATTTCTCGCTTAATGTTGAGTCAGGCGAACTTTTCGGTTTCGTGGGTTCGAACGGTGCGGGCAAAACAACTACCATGAGGATATGTGTCGGATTGCTTAAAGCCGACGGCGGAGAAGTGCTGATTGACGGTCAGAAAATGCTTTCAAACCATCGTGCGCTTGCCGAAAAAGTCGGATATGTTCCGGATTATTTCGGTGTATACAAAAATCTGACCGCATCCGAGTATTTGAAATTTTTCTCGAATGCATACGGAATTTACGGAAAAGAATCCGATAAACTTGCGGGCGAACTGCTTGATTTGGTTAATCTTTCAAACAAGAGCGATACCGACGTCAACGCACTGAGCCGAGGAATGAAACAGAGGCTTTGCCTGGCAAGAGGTCTGGTTCACAATCCCGATATTCTGTTCCTTGACGAGCCTGCCAGCGGTCTCGATCCGAAGGCAAGATACGAGCTTAAGGAAATATTAAAAAATCTTTCCGCAATGGGCAAAACCATTATCATCAGTTCGCACATTTTACCCGAACTGGCCGAAATGTGTACATCCGTCGGTATTATCGACAGAGGTCATCTGGTGTTGCAGGGAAGCATAGAAGAAATACATCGCGCCGCAGCAATGTCATCGCCTCTTAACGTCGTAGTCAACGAAGCGCAGATTGATGACGTATTTGCCATTTTAAAGGCAAATCCTTTTGTTCAAAAGGTAACGGCACAGGGAAGCATTCTCAAGATAGTGTTTACGGGAAACAAGGAAGAAGAAGGCAAAATGCTTGCATCCCTTGTTCAGTCCAATATCAGCGTAAACAGTTTCTATCGAGAGGAAGGCTCGCTTGAAAGTTTATTCATGCAGATAGTAGGCTCAAGCCAGAAAAACGCCGGACAAAGGAGATAAAGATGAGCACTAAGACCAAACCTAACAAGAAAAACGCCGTTTTGTACAAAGAAATGACGATGGATATGAAAAAGCCCAAAATAATGATTTTGATTATTTTGATAAATGCGATGATATCCATGGTCGGACTGATATTCTTCCTTATTATCGGGGTATCGGCGCTTGAAGGTGTAAATTCATATCGTACGCTTGCATGGTATTTGATAACAACCGTATTTATTGAGGCGTTTATTCTGCTTTTCATTACTCCCGCGATTACGGCAGGAACGGTATCTCTCGAAAAAGAGAGGCAGACACTTGATGTGCTGCTTACCACCAGAATGACCACATGGGAAATAATCAAAGGAAAATACGGATCCTGTTTCGTTTTCCTCGCATTCCTGCTTCTGTCGACATTCCCCATGATGTCAATCATATTTATTTACGGCGGTATTTCGTTCTTCCAGCTTGTTTATATATTACTGGTATTGATAGTTTTCATAGGGTTTGTGGCATCGTTCGGGGTATTCTTTTCGGCTTTGACGAAAAATACCATAGTTTCGGTAATACTTACGTATCTGTTTTTATTGTTTTATTTTGCACTGACATTTATGCTGCCGTTTATTCTTCTCGGACTGGTTGCGCTTATCAACGAGGAGCTTTACTACAACGATACGGTTTTCATGGCTATAAACGACGAGCATTTTATAAACGGAGACATCCTGATGCTGACGGGAACATTCAATCCCATTTTGACCATATATGATTCGATAGGAAACACCATCGGTTATAACTTCGGCGATGCTTCGGTAAAAGGTCTCATTTCGCTGTGCGGATCGGAACTTATGCCCCATTTCACGGAGAAGAATCTTCTTATGAAAGCATGGACACCCATAAGTCTGATAGAAATGATTCTTATATCATTCGGTTTACTGAGATTTTCCGCTTTTCTTCTTAATCCGGTCAAAGGAAAGGTTAATAATCCCAAGAAAAAGAAACGTTAACCCATAACGAGGTATAGTGTATGGAAGCTGACAAATTAATTGAAAAAGTAGTTAAAAATGCACGCAGAAGACTTTGCAAAATAAAATTTTACAAAGGTCTTTTGACATTCCTTATAATAGGACTTCTTTTATGGGGAATTATGCAGCTGATTGCTTTGATTGTGCCTTTCTACAGCGCTACAATCGTGGGAATCCTTCTTTGTATTGTTTCAATCATAGTAGGAATCATCCTTACCGTAATAAGATATCCTTCCATGAAAGAAGCGGCCCTGAAACTTGATTCGAAAGGTTTCAAGGAGAGGGTAACGACTTCCATGGAATTAAAAGGCAAAAAGGATGTTTTTTCGGTCATGCAAAAAAACGATACGCTCGAAAAAACCAAGGGCATTTCCATGAGAAAAACTTTCCCCATGAGAATAAACAAACTGCTTTTTCTGTTTCTCTTTTTAAATGCTCTTTTTGTTCTTACAACGGCCATGATACCTGCGAAATCAAAAGAGATTGCGCATGAGAATCATGTTTTGACGATTGAGAAAAAGGAAGCCGAAGAAGAACTCGAAAAGCTTGTTGCAGAGATAAAAGAGACGCACGATTTAAAAATCGAAGATATACAAAAGCTTGACGAAATGCTACAGGAAGCCAAAGAGGAATTAAAAGAGAGCGAGACATCCACAGAGGTTGACAAGGTTAAAGATCGTTTCGAAAACAAGATTTACGATTATATAGGCGAGGAAAAACCAAACGACAACAAGCGTGAAGCCGAGGCGATTCAAAATGCGCTTGATTCCGTCAAAAATGATGATTTAAGCATAAAAGACCAGGAAGAAATCGCAAAAGAACTTGAAGAACTGGCTAAGAAAAACGAAGATGAAGAACTTCAAAAGACCGCTGAACAGATGCAGCAGGAACTTAACGAAAACGGAGAAATCTCCGATGAAACCGTAAACCAAGCCCAGCAACAGTTGCAACCTTACGTAAACGGTCAGCAGGGTCAGGGTCAGCAGGGACAGCAGGGCCAGGGTAACAACCAGCAGGGCCAGGGTCAGCAGGGCCAGCAAGGCGGCGGACAGCAAGGTCAGGGCGGACAGCAAGGCCAGGGCGGACAGCAAGGCCAGGGCGGACAGCAAGGCCAGGGCGGACAGCAAGGCCAGGGCGGACAGCAG
>JAGADU010000027.1 GCA_017613435.1 Lachnospiraceae bacterium
ATCATCGCAAAAAGAATCGGTAATCGTTTTTTCATTTTACAAATTTCTCCTTCGGAAATTTTGACATTTTTCTTACAGCCACTCATCCGCCCATTTTTATAATTCTTCGGCGGATGCTTTGGATGAAAATCTTTTTCCCGAAACAACATTTGCCTTTGTTTTCGTCTCTTTCATGTATTTGCTCGTATCGCCCATACCGCTTCCTCCGGAAGTCGCAAAAGGAACTACGGTAATTCCCTCGAAATCATATTCTTCGAGGAAAGTATCGATGATTGAGGGTTCTCTGTACCACCAGATTGGAAATCCGACAAAGACAGTTTCATACCGTCCTATATTCTCTATCTTGCTCTCGATTTCGGGTCTCGAATTTCTGTCTTTCATTTCAACGGAACTTCTGCTGTTTTTATCCATCCAGTTCAAATCGGCTTTTGTATATTCTTCTTTTGGTATTATTTCAAAAAGATCCGCTTTTGCGGCATCGGAGAGTCTTTGGGCCAAACCTTTTGTAACACCGCTTGCGCTGAAATATGCCACCAATGCTTTACTCATAATATTACCCCCTTTTATCGTAAAAAATTACGGCTTCATTGTATCATAAAAGGCCTGAAGATGTGCATTTCTTCAAGCCTTTTTATTTCAATTTCGAAATTTCGGATTTATATTTTCTTTCGCTCTCAGTCTTTCGAAATAAAGAACATATTTACGAAATTCTGAATACCCGCATAAATAAGCACAATACCGAAGATTATTACAAATACCTTTGTCGTGAACAATCCGAGGTAAATGATCAATCCGCCGAGAATGATGCTCAAAAGACCGAGAATAAGCGGAACAAACCATGCTTTGGCGCTCTTTTTCTTGCTTGAAATCGCTGCTTTTATTTTAAAGAAACCTTCAACGATTAAATAAAGACCGAACATAATTCCGATTACCATCAAAAGAAGATTTTCGATTTTGAAAGCAACATCGGAGATAAGAAGAATTACCGCGGCAATAAACGCAAGCGCTCCGATTACGAGTTCCTTGATGTTTTCCTTGGTATTCTTTGCAAAAGCAACTATGTTGACAATAGCCACAATACCGAGAATTCCTGCCGCAACCCATTTAAAAATATTGTTAACCATGTCGGCAATCGGATTTCTGAACCAGATCACAACGATTCCGAGAATGATAAATGCCAATGCCGAAAGCAATAAATACGGTTTCCTCGATGATTTTTTCTCACCACTCATTAGTAATTCCCTCCTAATACTCTTTGGTTATCCAGGTTTCTTTTTCGCCGGCGTTATACAAATCCCCCCACACCTTTTCGCAAAGGGCTTCACAGTTCTCAATGGTGAACGTGGGATCGTTCGAAGCAAGAATGGTATTCTTTCTCTCTTCTTCAGTATATTCGCTTAAAGGACATGTGTAAATACTCTGATATCCTCCACGACCGATGTTGGCTACAAGGGGCTCAACTCCGTATTTTGAAATAACTACTTCGCCCTGAGCATTTCTGGTAAGCTCTATTTTTGCAAGACCGCCCACAGCCTGTTCGTAAACACCTGCTCTTGCCGCTCTTGTTTCCCGTTACGTAATTTCCGAGAGAATAATATACGAGCATTTCATCCCCGTCGTTGGGATCCGTATACCATTCAATCGGCTGGATGACATGGGGATGCGCTCCTATTATCAAATCGACATCTCTTTCGAGAAACCAGTTGCACCAGAATTTTTGATCGTTTGATGCATAAAGCTGATATTCGTTGCCCCAGTGAATAAGAACAACGACAAAATCCGCAACCTCATGCGCTTTTTTGATATTGCGGTCCATAAGATTCTCATCGATGAGATTTACCGCGAAAGGCATATCGTCGGGCTGGGGCATTCCGTTTAATCCGTAAGTATAGTTCAAAAGAGCTATTTTCATGCCGTTCTTTTCGAAAACGGTGATTTCATCCTGCTGTTCCTTGGTTTCGTTGACTCCGAGCACCATGATATCGGGGTATTTTTTCCAGAAATTAATCGTATTCAAAAGACCCTTTTTGTATTTGTCCATGGTATGGTTTGTCGCATGAAGGATTACGTTGAATCCCGCAGCGGCTTCGGCATCTCCTACCTCTTCGGCGGTGTTAAACATGGGATAACCGGAAAATCCGACATCTTCGCCCGCAAATACGATTTCCTCGTTGACGATCTTGATATCCGCTTCCTGAATATCGGGAAGGATTCTTTCGAAAAGATGGTCGTAATTCTTCGTGCCGTCGCCGACAAATCCGGACTCGGTTACATTAAGATGCATCAGCATGTCTCCGATCATCATAATACGGACATTCTGCGTGACTTCCTTGGGAACGTTTGCTTCAAGCGTAGCCCATTCGGAAGGCGTAACTGCGGCGTCATATGTCGGAAGAATACTCACTTCCTCAATGATTCCGGGAGTTTTCGTGCCTATTCCGAGATTGAGATTACTGATGAAATATATACCGATAAGCACAAGGAGTCCTATAAGCGATACGCCTACAACTCCCGCTATGACCTTATATATTCCTCCTGAATTCTTTCTTCTTTTTCTTCTTCTTTTTC
>JAGADU010000028.1 GCA_017613435.1 Lachnospiraceae bacterium
GATTAAAGGCTTTAACAAAATCGAAGCCGGTCTTGAGAAAAAACAGGCAGAAGAAGACAAAGAAGAAATCGATAAAGAGAACAGTGAAGAAGGCGAAGCCGAAAAAGCAGATACCGTCAAAGAAACGCAAAACGCGGTTTCATCTTCGGATGAAAACGAAGACATACTTATTCTTCGTCCGGACGAGCATACTATTAAAGGAAAAATCAACGCAGGAAAAGAAACCGTCAAAGCGCTTACATTCAGTGAAAAACTTACCTTCTTTAAGGATTATTACCTCGGCAAAACAATACTTATTGCGATTGTTGCGATATTTGTATTATGGTTTTTGTACGATGCATTCCTCGGCAAAAAGGAAACCGTATATTCCGGCGGACTTTTATACTGCGACGTGACGGCGGAAGGAAAGGTAATCCTTACCGAGGATTTGCTTAAAGTGATGGTTCCCGTTACAATGAAACAAAAAAAGCAGGTTATGCTTTCGGACGATTTGTCGCTTGATTTCGTTGAAAACGAGCATGAAATTACCGCGGATCCTTCGCAGGATCAGATGCTGGCGCCGATGATCATGGCCGGATATTACGATTATTTTTTGATCGATGCAAAGCTTATTGACCATTACGAGCAGCTTGACTGTTATAAGGATTTAAGCGGATATGTAACAAAATTCGATATTCCGACAAGCGATGTTTATTATTCGTATTCGGAAAAAGAACTCGAAGAAATCCAGCAAATCGGTCTTAACCCCGATGAACTGAGCGATGATAAATATATCAATGCGATCAGACTTCCCGAAGAACGTTGCGAGGAACTCGGTATTTACAGCCGAAGCGGGGAAGGGGTTTATGCAGTACTTTTGGTAAGCGGCAAAAACAGCGAGAGGGACGATCTGTTTATGTCGGTTTTATTGGGGAAGAGCGAATAAATCTTAATCCGGAAAGAATTTTATGAGAAAAGAAAAGAACTACGTAATTAATGAATACACTCCGCTTCTTGCCATAGCGGGACCGATGTTTTTCGAGCTGCTCCTCGGAATAATGCTTAACAATATCGATACGTTAATGTTAAGTCATTACAACGAATATATGGTCGGTGCGGTCGGAAACGCCAATCAGATAATGTTTTTGATAAACATTCTTTTTAATATTATCGCCACCGCAACAAGTGTTGTCGTAGCACAGTATCTGGGAGCGAAAATGTATGACAAGATGAATATGATATATTCTCTTGCCGTAATTTTCAATGCGGTATTCGGCGTTCTTTTAAGTGCTCTTATCGTGGTTTTAAACCCGGCCTTTATGGCTTTTCTCAGAATTTCGGACGAAATGCGTTCCTATGCCATGACATATATATACATTGTCGGCGGAGGAAGCTTTTTGATGGCCGTCTACAACGTTCTCATTCAGATTCTTCGATGTAACGGATATCCCAAAATCGGAATGTATATCTCAATCGCGATTAACGTGATTAACATAGGCGGAAACTATCTTTTCCTCTACGGCGGTCTGAAACATCTGAATATGGGTGTTGCGGGTGTTGCAATTTCAACGGTTACAGCCAGACTGATAGCGGTAATTGCTGCAATTTTGTTCTTTTACATCGGCAAAATCGGAAAGGTTTCAATCAAATACATCAGACCTTTCCCCTTCAGTCAGCTGATGAAGATGATAAAAATAGGTCTTCCCTCGGCAGGGGAAAACTTTTCCTATACGGCATATCAGATGTGCCTTTTATCTTTTGTAAACGTTATGGGAAACGATTCGGTCAATGCAAGAGCATATTGCAATTTGCTGATTTCTTTTGCCATAGTATTTTCAAATTCGTCGGCGATGGCCACGCAGATTATCACGGGACATCTCGTCGGTGCCGGAAAAGAAGATATGGCGTATAAAAGAGTGTTTAAGACGCTTCTTGTATCGATGCCGATTACGATAGGTCTGGCGTTTATAAACTGGCGTATCTGCCCTAACACGCTCAAAATTTTCACGGAAAACGAAAATATCATTGCCCTTGGCAGTATGATTATGTTTGTGGATATTTTCGTCGAAATCGGCAGGTGCCTTAACATGACCTTTATATGTTCCCTAAAGGCCGCGGGCGCGTATCTGTTCCCGCTTATTGTCGGTTTTTTCACGATGTGGGGACTGGGTCTTACGCTGGGATATACTTTCGGAGTGCTCCTTGGCATCGGAATTGCCGGAATATACATGGGCACCGCCGCGGACGAGTGCGTCAGTGGTCTGATTGTAATGTATTACTGGTATAAAAAGAAATGGTACGGAAAAGCCGTTGTCGAGAAAAAAGAAGCCGATAAAGAAATTCAAAACGAAGAATAAATAATCAAAGGGGAAGCGAAACGATAAAAGTGCTTCCCTTTCCGAATTCGCTTTCGACGGAAATTCTTCCGCCCGTCATTTCCACGATTCTTTTAACCAAAGAAAGACCGAGGCCGTTTCCGGCCGTAGCGTGGGAAGAATCCCCCTGATAAAATTTTTCAAATATATGTTTTCTTGTATCCGAATCCATGCCCATGCCGTTGTCCGAAACAGCGACAAATACAGCATCATTGGCGCGGTGGCATTTGACCGTAACGGTACCTCCGTCCTTTGAAAATTTGACGGCGTTCGAAAACAGATTCATCCAAACATGGTATAAAAGATCCTTGTTCTGATAATATTCGATTTCATCCAGATCCATATCTATTGTGAGATTCTTCTCGCTCCATTGTTCTTCCATCAAAAGCATGCAGGTTCGAAGCTGTTCGTCAAGGCTGAACTTTTCCTTGTCGGAAACGATTTCCTGCGATTCGAGCTTGGATAAAAGCAAAACGTTCGACGACATATTTGCAAGATGCTCGCTCTCATCCAAAATGATTTTCGCAAATTCGTTTTGCTGTTCCTTCGTAAGATTTCCGTTATAGAGCTGTTTCGCAAAACCGCGGATGGAAATGATCGGGGTTTTGAATTCATGCGAAAAATTATGAATAAAATCGTTTCTGAAAATCTCGGTGGAAGAGAGTTCCTGCGTCATGTCTTCAAAGGCATCAACAAGCGTACCGAGGTCGGTTTTTTTGGTGAAAATATTCGTGATTCCTTCAACGTTTACATCGTAATTTCCTTCACTGACCTGTTTTGTAAGTCTGGTCAGTTTACGAAGGGGGTTGAAAACGTTTCGGTTGATGACGATTGAAAGCGCCGAAGAAGATACATAACTGAAAATCAAAACGATAATCGTGAGTTTTAAAGGTGTAATCCCGAGCCTGTCCTTAAGGGGCGTCAGATACAGAATCATCATGATACCGCCCGCGAGAACGTTCGAAACGGTAAGCGCAAATATCATAAAAAAGCTGATTCGAAAGATAATACTTTCTATCAGCTTGGTAACCAGGTTTATTATTGCGGTTTTGATTCTTCTGTAGAGTTTTCGCATTTTATTCCTTTTTAATCGCTTTGTAACCGAGGCCCCTGACAGTTACTATTTCAAAATCTTCGTTTGATTTGAATCTGTCGCGAAGATGATTGATATGCACATCCACCGTACGTTCTTCGGACTGCGTTTCGGAATCCCAGAATTCGTCCATCAGCTGTTTTCTCGTAAACGTTTTGTTGGGATACGAGAGAAGTTTGAAAAGAAGCTGGAATTCTTTTCTGGGAAGTTCGTATTCGGTATCGTTTTCGCGAACGAGGAAAGAGTCGTAAAAAAGCGTTGTGTTTCCGATGACAAGCTCGTGTTCGGCCGCGATATGCGCCCTTCTTAAAAGCGCCTGAATACGAAGAATGAGCTCAACTTCGTCAATGGGTTTTACCATATAATCGTCGGTTCCGGTAAGAAATCCTTTTCGTATGTCTTCCTGGCGGTCTTTTGCGGTAACCATAATGATGGGAATCTGCGAGCCCGAATTTCTTAAAACCCTTGTAAAAGTGATTCCGTCCATGACGGGCATCATCAAATCCACGAGAATAAGATCCACATGGTTTTCGTCGAGCATTTTAAGCGCGATTTCACCGTTTGAAGCATGCAAGGCTGAGTAGCCGTTCTGCGTAAGAACGACCTCCATAAGCCTTGCCGTATTTTTGTTGTCTTCAACGATGAGAATATTGAACATAAATCAATCCGTTTATTTGTTTGCCGTATCCGAAGACTGTGCGTTGTTTTGCATTGAAGGAATATTCAAATATCTGACAATCTTCATGCTGGCATTCTTTATAAATTCTTCCTTACGAAGTTTTACGTTTGCTATACGCTTGAACATCGGGCGCTTGTTGTTGATTTTTTCCTTAAGCTCGTTGAAGTATTCGTAATTGTCGAAATATTCCTCTTCGGGATAGATTTCGGCAGTGATTTTGCCGTCTTCGTCGTAAACGAGCACTTCGCGAACCTGAGGGTCTCTTGCGATATCTTCCTCGAGTTCCTCGGGAGAAAGGTTTTCGCCGTTTGAAAGGATGATTAAATTCTTCTTTCGTCCGGTAAGCATTATGAAGCCGTCGTCGTCAACATAGCCCAGATCTCCGGTATGATACCAACCGTCCTCTATTGCCGCATTCGTGGCTTCTTCGTCCTTGTAATATCCCTTCATGACATGATCGCCCCTAAAGAGGATTTCGCCGTCTTCCGAAACCTTGACTTCGGTATCGGGAACGAGCTGTCCGACGCTTCCGTCCTTGTGGTGGAAGGGCCTGTTAACCGCGGTAACGGGCGAACATTCCGTGGTGCCGTATCCGTTAAGGATTTCAATACCCCATGAACGGAATTCTTTGACATACATGGGATCGAGAGCGGCGCCGCCGCAGATGATATATTCGAGGTTTCCGCCGAATACCTTGTGGATTGCGGCGTAGGATTTTTTTCTTACGTCCACACCCGTTTTGAGGAGCAGATCGGTTGATGCCATGAGTCCTTTGATGGCGTTTGATTTGCCTTTTTTATCGATTTCGGCCCAAATCTGTTTGTGGAAAAATTCCACGAACATGGGTACAAGGAACATGGTCTGGGGTTTGAAATCCGCCATGTTTTTCTTAACGAATTTGGGCGATTTGTTGATATAAATCGACTGACCGTAATTCATTACCATAAAGATTCCGACAACGAGGCCGAAAGCATGATGGAAAGGAAGCACCGCAAGAACGCTGCCGTCGAGTTTGAAGAGCTGGCAGGTACGGTTGATTTCGAAAGCGAGGTTGTGGTTTGTAAGCTCCACGCCCTTGCTCTTTCCGCTTGTTCCCGAAGTAAAGAGGATTGCGGCGGTTTTGTCGGGTATTATTTTGTATGTAAGGAAATCCGTGTGCTTGTCGCGAAGAAGTTTTCTTCCTTCGTAAAGAATGGTGTCGAAAGTTCCGAGATCAACGACTTTTTTGACAACCTTGGGCTCGATTTTGTCAACGTACTGGTCGGTTACGAAAGCATAATCGCATTCGCCGAGACGTATGAGCGCATTGATTTCTTCGGCGGGAAGACTCTTGTCGATTGCAACCGCAACATTTCCGCCGTTTACGCATGCCAAAAACGTTACGAGCCATTCATAAGAGTTCTTGCCGATTACAGCCACATGTTTGTCAATCATTTTATGTTTGTACATCCATGTTCCGAATGCATTGATATCTTCTTTTAAATCCGAGAAGGTTTTTCTCATTTCACCGGTTTCGCA
Organism: Lachnospiraceae bacterium; assembly: GCA_017613435.1. Lineage (GTDB taxonomy): Bacteria > Bacillota > Clostridia > Lachnospirales > Lachnospiraceae > UBA3766. Next base: position 5,645 of record JAGADU010000028.1, read on the forward strand.
GGGATATACGAAAGCGATTTTGTTGGGAAGGTCCGATGCCTTTGTGAGGACGAGGTCTTTTAAGTCCGTTATCTCCTCAAGTGTATCATACAAAGGATATTTTTTGTTTTTCATTTAACTGTCCTTTCCGGTACGCTTTTTGAGACTCATACATACCAGTTATATTTAAAAACGCCATAGAAAATTATACTTGATTTAAAAAAGCGAGACAAGTAAATAAGGCGCTTATTTCGATTTCATATCGCGGTATTTCCACAAAAGAATGTATTTGATAAAAAAGACGAAGGAATTCTTCATGAACAAATCGGTGTAAGCGATCTGTTCCGCATCCATAAAACGGCCGTAGGAGGGGTTTTTCCTGAAATCGGGAAATTCCTCAAGCATTCTTTTTTTGATTTTTCTGATAAAAGAATATTTTCTTCCCCGAGGCATTCTCATATATGAAAAAACGGTGTTTGTATAATAAATCGTGGTAAAAATATTTTCGATTTCTTCGCGGTATTCATCGAAAAAGCCGCGGGATTTCATTTCCGAAAGCATTATTTCTCCGGCTTTTAAGCGGTCGAGACATCTTTGGGCAGTCAATGTATGAACCGTGGAAGCGTCGTGCTGATAATAAAAATAAAGCGGTTCGTCAATATATTCGAAATGCCTGAAATACATGGCCCAGACGGGGCATGCGGCATTGTCTTCGTAAAAGATATCTTCGGGAAAAGTAAGATTGTTGTCCTTGATTAAGGATGCAAGATAAATCTTTATAACCGAACTTGATATGTTTTTAAGATAGTTTTTGCGCGTTTTTGGAGTAAATTCCCCGGTGTCGGTCTCTTTGTTGTGGCTGTGAATTTCTTTTCCGGGCGTGAAAGTGTGGGAAGATACGAGGCAGTAATTGCAGCCGACGACATCGGCGCCTTTTTCTTCGCCGAGTTTTATGAGTCTTTCGTAATAATCGGGAACAACCCAGTCATCAGAATCGATAAAACCGATCCATTCGCCCTTCGAGGCCTCCACGCCCCTGTTTCTCGCACCGCCCTGGTGGTGGTTTTTTTCGCAGGCTATTACTTTGATTTTGTCGGGGTATTTTTGCTCGTAATCACGGAGAATTTCGAGAGAATTGTCGCGCGAAGCATCGTCAACGGTTATTATTTCGTAATCGTCTTTAAGGGTCTGATTCAAAAGAGAATCGAGACAAAATTGCAGTTTTCCGTCCGATGCCATATTGTAAACCGGAACAATTATGCTTAATTTCATAGGGAAATCCTTTTATTAAAGAGGCCGATTATTTTTAATCTTTTTCAAAAAATCATCGATGGTCATGGAGTACGAATCTATTACGTCGGTTAAGACTTTGGTGTCAGAAACCGAATGATAGGTTCCGGCTCCGATCGCTTTCTTTTTCATATCATTCCAGAATTCGTAATATGAAAAAGCTTCGATGAAAAGCTCTTTTGCGTTTTTGTCGAGATTGTCGTAAGAGGATTTGAGCGTTTCGCCGTCGCCTTCGGCAACAATCCTTTGGGCGATAATGAAGCCCTTGTCCAAATCCGCATCCATGTAATGAAGCGTAACGCCGCGCACGGTCGCGTCGGCGAGACTCCAGAGATTGGGAGATGCGCCGCGGTTGAACGGAAGATAGGAATTGTGAAGGTTTACGGCATTGTTGTTTAAAACGTCCAGGATTTCGGCGCTTAAAATATATTTGTATGTGTAGCTGACTGCCAAATCGAAACAATTCGCCCTGCAGTAATCAGCCGTTATTTTTTCGCTTACTCTTACGACTTCGTGACCCTTTGATTCAAGATAATCAAAAAGAGGGAGCGCGCATTCGTTGTTGTATAATCCTAATATTTTCATTTGAGAAATTCCTCTGTAATCGGTTCGCCGCGTTTAATGCTTCTTACGGCCGTCTTTCCGACGACACTGTCAAAATATTTGGGGAGAATACCGTATCCGGGTCGTATGATTCGCAATGCTTCTTTGGTGATTGTTTCGCCCTCTGCTATGTCTTTTATCGCAAAAATGCTTCTTCTGAAAACAGTCGAGGATTTTTCGGCTTCGGTTAATTCGTAATCAGGGCCGCTTGCGATAATTTTTGCGTTTTTGACGTCTCTGATCATTTCGGCGAATTCTTCGACGGTCATGCTGAATTCGCTGTCTGCGCTTTCGACGCCTTCGAGCTTAATGTGTTTTTCGATTACGCATGCGCCGAGCGTAGCGCCCACAACCGCACCGAGGCTTCCCCTGCTGTGGTCCGAAAGACCCACGGGAAGGTTGAAACGCTTTTTCATGTCGACGATGTTTCCCAGATGCATGTCTTCCCATTTTGCCGGATAAACGCTGCAGCATTTAAGAAGCACGATATTTTCGTTTCCGGCTCTTTTGCAGGCGTTGACTGCATCTTCTATTTCTTCGGGACTTGCCATTCCGGTAGAGATAATCATGGGTTTTCCCTTCGATGCCGTATATTCGACAAGGGGAAGATCCACGAGCTCGAAGCTTGCGATTTTATACGCTTCCGCGCCCATGTTTTCGAGGAAATCCACAGAATCCTTATCGAAAGGAGTGGACAAAAAATCGATTCCGCATTTTTCGCATTCTTCTTTGATGGTGTTTTGCCATTCGTAGGGAGTGCAGGCGTTTTTGTACAAATCGTAAAGTTTGTAACCGTCCCAGAGACCGCCTTTTATTTTAAAATATTCGTTGTCGCAGTCGATGGTCAGGCTGTCCGCGGTATAGGTCTGAATTTTGAGACAGTCGGCGCCGGCGGCTGCGGTTTGTCTGACAAGATCGAGGGCGTGCTCAAGGCTTCCGCCGTGATTGGCACTCATTTCGGCTATGAAATATACATCGTTTCGGTTGATTTTTTCGTACATGTGAAACATAAATCTAAGCCTCCGGATATAAAATCTTGTATTTTTCCTCGGCGAGAATCCAGTCTGTAGGATTGTCTATGTCCTGGACTTCGGTTTCGGGAATGATAAAAGGAATCGTCTTTTTCATGACAAGGGCTTTTTGCTCGTAAAAAGCCTTAGTGTCACAGATGTAAAACTGGCCGCAGTCATGATATTCGCTCTCGAGATCCTGGCTTCTTGTAAGAGCGTGTTCGGGATAAACATAGCTTAATTTTCCGTCCCGTATCACAAAAGCCCTCTTGGGCGGAAAGTCGAATTTAACGACCGGAATGAGCGAGTCCGCATCGGATTTTTCGAATTCTTCGACGGCTTTTTTGATTTTTTCGGCCGTAATAAAGGGAGCCGTCGGATAAATGCAGATAAAGGAATCGAATTCCCGGCCCTCTTTTTTGTATTCGTTTAAAACCTCGAATAAAACGTCCGCCGTCGTTGCAAAGTCATTGGCCGTTGCCTCGCTTCGAAGGAAAGGCACTTTTGCGCCGTATTCCTTGGCGATTTCGGCAATTTCCCCGTCATCCGTGGAGACCATTACCTCATCAAAAACCCCCGATTTTACGGCTGCTTCGATCGAATAAGCCAAAATCGGCTTTCCGAGAAAAGGCTTGATGTTTTTTCTTGGTATTCTTTTGCTGCCGCCGCGTGCGGTAATAATAGCTATTTTTGCCATTTTTTAAGTCCTTTTTTGTTAAAAAACTTCGGATTTTAAAGAAGCGTCATCCGAAATGCGGATTTTGACCCGAAATTTGTCAAATCCAATTGCGTGTATTATATCATAAGAAGCTTTCCGGGGCAAAAAAACTTGAAAAATAAGCAAAGTTAATGACTTTTTATCAATAACATGATACATTATTAAATGGTGTTTTGTTTCCGAATTAAACAGGGGCGGAAAATTTTAACATCAGAAATGGGTAAATAGACATAATGAAAACCGGACTGATACTTGAAGGCGGAGGAATAAGAGGTGCATTCACCGCCGGAGTTACGGATGTTTTTATAAAAGAAGGCATCAGATTTGATTATGCATGCGGTGTTTCCGCCGGAGCGGGAGTACTGTACAATTATATAGCGGGACAGGAAAACAGGGCGAAGCAGATTTTTCTTTGTCCGAGAGAACAATCGTATTACGGATTCAGAGAGGCCATGAGAAGCGGCAAATTCATGAATCTGAACAAACTTTACGGCGAAATGGCATACGACGACCCGGCTTTTGATTTCGAGACTTTTTTTGCGTCCGAAACCGAGGTTGAGACCGTTGCGACAAACTGCATAACGGGCAAACCCGAATATCTTAAGGACAACGGTACTGTCGAAGGACTCTTTGACGCCGGACGCGCCACGGGTTCGCTTCCTTTCATCACCGGTCCTTATCAGATTGGCGATAATTATTATATGGACGGCTCGGTTTCCGACCCCGTACCCATTGAGAGGGCAATCGAAAAAGGGTGCGATAAAATAGTTGTTTTATCAACGAAGGGTGACGGAATGAACCCGTCCAATCTGAAAAAATATACCCCCTTTATGAAAATAAAATATCGAAAATTCAAAGGTTTCATCGAAGCCGTACAGGTGAGAATACCGCTTCTTCTCAGTCAGTACGAAATGATGGAGCAAAAGGAAAAGGAAGGCAGCGTGATGGTATTCCATCCCGCGGGCCATTGGGATGTTTCGCATATGGAAAAGGACATTTCCAAGATAGAAGCGCTTTACGATGAGGGTGTGAGAGAAGCAAACGAAAGACTGGAAGAACTCAAGGCGTTTCTTGCGGAATAAAAGTGTGGGAGATTAAACCAATGCAGTCTACAGGCAGAGAAATAAACGTGGGTGTGGATATCGGTTCCACAACCGCCAAACTGGTAATACGCGACGGTGAAAACGTATTATACAAAAAATACGAAAGACATTATTCCCAGGTTCGACAGAAAACCCTGGAACTTATTACCGAAGCAGAGCCGTATTTAAAAGACAAAAAAATCAAAATCGCAATTTCGGGTTCGGCCGGAATGGGCGTTGCGGAGATAGCAAGACTCCAGTTCGTACAGGAGGTTTACGCCACTTTTGCGCTTGTTGAGGAAAAAGAACCCGACACCGAGGTCGTAATCGAACTCGGCGGCGAAGACGCCAAAATCATTTTCCTTAAAGGCGGAGTAGACGAGAGAATGAACGGTACCTGTGCCGGCGGTACGGGTGCATTCATCGATCAGATGGCATCGCTTTTAAACGTGACTCCCGACGAACTCGACGAGATGAGTCTTAAATGCGAAAAGGTTTATCCGATCGCGTCAAGATGCGGCGTATTTGCCAAAACGGACATCCAGCCCCTCATCAATCAGGGCGTTTCCAAAAACGATATAGCCGCAAGCATTTACATGGCGGTTGTCAATCAGACGATTACGGGTCTTGCCCAGGGAAGAAAAATCAAAGGAAAAGTAATGTTCCTCGGCGGACCTCTTTTCTACAACAAGGGTTTGAGAAAAGCATTTAAGGAGACCTTAAAACTCGAGGACGACAAGGCTCTTTTCCCCGATTATTCGCTTTATGCGGTTGCTCTCGGAGCATCGATTTTCGCCGAAAAATCCGACAAATCATACGAATACGACAGACTTGTCGAAATGCTTAAGGAAACCGTTGCCGCAAAAAGGGAAGTTGCCAGCATGAGCGCTCTTTTTGCAAACGAAGAGGAATTCAACGAATTCAAAACAAGGCACGAAAAAGAAACCGTCGAATTCAAGGACATTGCCTCATATTCGGGCGACGCGTATCTTGGAATCGACTGCGGTTCCACGACCACAAAGCTTGTTCTTATCAACGATAAAAAAGACATCCTCTGGTATTATTACAATTCCAACAAGGGAAATCCCGTCGATGTCGTAAAAGAAAAGCTTACCGAAGTCCGTACGCTTTGCGGCGACAGAATCAAAATCCGCGCATCGGCTGTAACGGGATACGGCGAGCAGCTTATTTTAAACGCTTTTCACGTGGACAGAGGCCTTGTGGAAACAATGGCCCATTTCATGGCGTCCAGACATTTCCTTCCGGATGTCGATTTTATTTTGGACATCGGCGGACAGGACATCAAATGCATCAAAATCAAAAACGAAGCCGTGGACAGCATCATGCTTAACGAAGCATGCTCGTCCGGATGCGGCTCTTTTATAGAGACTTTTGCGAAATCGATGGGTTACGATACGAAGGAATTTTCAAAGCTCGGTCTTAAGGGAGACGCTCCCGTGGATTTGGGCTCCAGATGTACCGTATTTATGAACTCGTCCATCAAACAGGCTCAAAAGGACGGCGTTTCGGTAGAAAACATCTCCGCCGGAATTTCCGTATCCGTTATCAAAAACGCAATTTACAAGGTTATCCGCGCCAATTCCCCGACCGAACTCGGAGAGCATGTTGTCGTTCAGGGCGGAACTTTCTTAAACGATGCGGTTTTGAGGGCATTTGAAAAAGAAATCGGCAAAAACGTCGTAAGACCCGCCATCGCAGGTATCATGGGCGCATACGGCGCGGCCATTTATTCGATGGGACTCGGTCTTGAGGAATCGACACTTATTACGCTTGAGGGATTAAAAGAATTCACGCACACATCGAAAGCATCGGTATGCCAGGGCTGTACGAACCATTGCTCGCTTACGATCAACATTTTCTCGGACGGCGGAAAATACGTCTCGGGCAACAGATGCGAAAAGATGACCGCGAAGGGCAAAATAGACGAGAAACTCAATCTTTTCGAATACAAGAGACAGTATTTCATGAATCTTTGCGCTCCCGCAAAAGAGGGTCAAAAAATCATCGGAATGCCGTTCCAGCTCGGAATGTACGACCTTGCTCCTTTGTGGATCGGAATATTCGAAAACCTCGGATTCGGCGTTAAACTCTCGGGTCTTTCGTCGAGGGACACATATCTTCTCGGACAGGACAGCATTCCTTCGGATACCGTATGTTACCCCGCAAAACTCATGCACGGACATATCGAGCTTTTGATAAGGGACAAGGTGGATGCGATATTTAATCCCTGCCTGACATACAATATCGACGAAAAAGCCGGTGACAATCATTACAACTGCCCCGTTGTCGCATATTATCCCGAACTTTTGAGAGTAAATATGGATGTCTTAAACGACGTCGTATATCTTGCGCCTTTTTTGAGCGTATCCGACGAGGCGGAGCTTGCAAGGGAACTTGAAGAAAATCTTCCGCGCGACTTTGTGAACGCTGACAGAAAAACGCTTCTTAAAGCCGTTCATGCGGGCTTTGAGAAATACAGAAAATACAAAGAGGATCTTTATGCCGAGACCGAAAGAATTATCGGCAGGGCCAGGGAATTGAACAAAAAGATTATGGTGCTCGCGGGAAGACCCTATCATATAGATCCCGAAATCGCACACGGTATTGATTTGTTGGCCTGCAGTCTCGGATTTGCTGTAATTACCGAAGAATCCATCGCCCCCAGAGTCGGAAAAGTGCCGACAAACGTGCTCAATCAGTGGACTTTCCACCAGAGACTTTACAGAGCCGCAAATTACTGCGTAACGCAAAAGGACATGGAGCTGGTTCAGCTTGTTTCGTTCGGTTGCGGAATCGATGCGATTACGACCGATGAAGTCAGATCCATCGTGGAAAATGCTGGCAGAATTTATACACAGATCAAAATAGACGAAATCAACAATCTTTCGGCGGTCAATATAAGACTCCGTTCTTTGCTTGGCGCGCTGGAGATGAGAGAGGGCAAAGAATAAATGAACGATGCCGAGAGAATAGAATTTACCGCGGAGATGAAAAAGGATTACAAAATCCTTATTCCCACAATGCTTCCGCGCCATTTGAAAATGCTGGCTTCGCTGATGAGAGTCTACGGTTACGATGCGGAACTCCTCGAAAACAGCGGCAGGGACGTAATAGAAACCGGTCTCAAATATGTTCACAATGACACATGCTATCCGGCCACGCTCGTTGTCGGACAGTTTATCAATGCGTTGCAAAGCGGAAAATACGATGTTCACAAAACGGCGCTTTTCTTCACCCAGACAGGGGGCGGCTGCAGAGCGTCAAATTATATTTCGCTCATAAGAAAAGCATTGAAAAAAGCGGGATACGGATATATTCCGGTAATTTCCCTAAATTTTGTCGGAATGGAAAAGAATTCGGGCTTTAAGCTCTCGCTTCCGATGGTAAGAAGAATGCTTTATTCCGTACTTTACGGAGACGTTATCATGATACTTACCAATCAGGCAAAAGCCATGGAAATCCATCACGGCGACGCAGAGGAAAAAGCGGATTACTGGACCAGGAAACTCGTGGACGAACTCGGAAGAAGCGGGCCGCTTTTTTACGGTAAGATAAAAAAGAATTACAGGGAAATGGCAAGGGATTTTGCTTCGATCTCGATGACGAAGGATTCGAGAATCAAAGTCGGAATCGTTGGCGAGATTTACGTCAAATTCTCTCCGCTTGCCAACAGAAACCTCGAAAATTATCTTATTTCCGAAGGCGCGGCTCCCGTAATGGCGGGCCTTTTGGACTTCCTTCTTTTCTACGTTTACGGACGAATCATCGAGCATGATATGTACATGACTCACAAAAAGAGCATTCTTCTTTTAAAGCTCGCATACAAGGTTTTCGAAAGAAAGCAAAAAGACATAATCAACGTAATCAAAGAGGAGAGCGATTTCGAAGCACCCACTCCTTTTGCCCACACGGTGGAACTCGTTAAACCCTATATCAGTCTGGGTGTAAAAATGGGCGAGGGATGGCTTCTTGTGGCCGAAATGATCGAGCATATCGACAAAGGCATCAACAACATCATATGTACGCAACCCTTCGGATGCCTTCCGAATCACATCGTAGGCAAGGGAGTTATGAAAATCGTAAAAGAAAAGAACCCGGGCGTTAACATTATCGCCATCGATTACGATGCCAGTGCCAGCGAAATCAATCAGCAAAACAGAATCAAACTTCTTCTCGCCAACGCAAAAAACGACGATAAAAAGCAATAATCGAACAAATGCGGGATATTTAGTACATAACACACAAAAGAAAAATGAAATTGCGCGATTTTTTGTGAAAAATACACAAAAAACGGTTGTGCGGTCGAATTCGGTGTGCTATGATATTTTAAAATCCTGTCCGGGTATAAATCTGGACCGATCCCGCACGTTCGTGCACTTTTTTCACTTTGACACATCCAAATATTATTTCAGGGGTGTAATTTTTTGCGGCGAATTAACTTTTGAATAATATGTGTTTCTTTGGCCAACACATACGCCGGCGGGGTTTTGGGGAAATTTTGAGAGAGGGAGCGTATAAGCTCCCTTTCTTTGTTTTAAGCGGCAAAAGTTGCCAAAACAAAGGGTTTAATGTATACTTCGGTTAAGGAGGACTAACGCATGAGAGCAACATTTAAAGTTACGATAATGAGCTGCGCAAATTGTGTTGCGAATGTCGAAAAAGCGGTCAGAAAAATCGACGGTATCGAAGAAGTCAACATCAATCTGATAGAAGAAATCATGCTGGTTTCCTTCGACGAATCAAAAACCGACAAAAGCAAAATCGCGGAAGCCGTCAAAAAAGCCGGATACGGCGCTTATTCGCTCGATTCTGCCGAAGATGAAGCCGATAAGCCTAAGGAAAAAGACAAAAAGAAAGCCTCCCTTATCGCATCGATCGTCATAATGGCGGTTTTGATGGTTATTGCAATGATTCCGAAGCAAAACATTTCGATTAATGCGCTTCTTCAGCTTCTTTTGGTCATTCCGGTTTTGATTTTAAACAGACATTTTTACATAAATGCTTTCAAGGCAATAAAATCGGGCGGTACGAATATGGACGTTCTGGTGTCGCTCGGGTCTTTGTGCGCGCTCTTTTACAGTCTTTTCGGACTTTTCATGATTCTTTTATCCTTCGAAAAAGGCAATGCGCAAAAAGCGGAGGAGTATTCGATGAATCTTTATTTCGATTCGGCCGGAATGATTGTCACGCTCGTTTCGGTAGGTAAATTTATCGAGTCCAGTTCAAAGAAAAAGACAAAGGATGCAATCGATTCCCTGATCGATATGTGTCCGAAGAAAATCATAAGAATCAAAACAGACGAAAACGGAGAGGAAACCGAAGAGACGATAAGTCTTGAAGACATCAAAAAAGGAGACGTAATACTTATTTCCAAGGGCGAAGCGGCAAGCGTGGACGGTAAGGTGGTCTTCGGGAAAGCCGATTTTGACGAATCCGCAATAACGGGTGAGAGCGTTGCGATTCCAAAAGGAATCGGCGACGAAGTAACTTCCGGTACCATGGTCAAGGAAGGTTACGTCAGGGTTCGCGCCGAATTTGTCGGCGAAGAATCGACTCTTATGAAAATCGTCAAAATGACAAAGGAAGCGGGTGCCACCAAGGCCCCGATCGCAAGACTTGCGGATAAAATTTCCGCGGTGTTCGTTCCCGTAATCATCGTTATCGCCGTCGTTACTTTTTTGATATGGTTCTTTGTGACAAAGGATTTTTCCGCGGCTTTCACAAACGGAATCAGCGTTCTCGTTATTTCCTGCCCCTGCGCGCTCGGACTTGCGACTCCCGTTGCGATTACGGTTGCGACAGGTTTGGGAGCAAGAAGGGGAATTTTGTTTAAAAGCGCCGAAAGCCTCGAGAGATTAAGAAGCACGGATACGATTGTTTTTGACAAAACCGGAACCGTTACCAAGGGCGTTGTTTCGCTTGAGGGAGAGGTAAGCAGGGACGAAGTCCGCGAAACTTCGCCTCTTGCGATGAAAATATTAAAAGACATGGGCTTTGAAACCGTAATGCTTACGGGAGACAAAAAGGACAAGGCACTCGCGATTGCAAGCGAGGCCGGCGTTTCGTCGGTAAGATACGAATTAAAGCCCGAAGACAAAGCGAGAATAGTGAGAGAACTTCAGAATGAGGGAAAGAAAATTCTGATGGTCGGCGACGGAATAAACGACGCTCCCGCCCTTGCGGGTGCCCAAGTCGGAATGGCAATGGGTGCGGGCAAGGATATCGCGATAGAATGCGCGGATGTCGTACTTATGAAAAGCGATCTTTTGGACGTGGTTCGCGCGATTGTATTGTCGAAGAAAACCATCACAAACATTAAACAGAATCTTTTCTGGGCATTCTTTTACAATATACTCATGATACCGCTGGCAGCAGGCGTTTTGAGACCCTTTTTCGGTATCGGATTAAATCCCATGATAGGTGCGGCCTGCATGAGTTTAAGCAGTATCTGCGTATGTTTAAACGCAATAAGGCTGATGGGCGTGAAACTCGATTCGAAAATCGAAAAAGAAGCCCCCGAAAATGAGACGCAAAACAATGAGGAAAAGGTATCAATTTCGGCGACAAACAATTATAATGAAATAGGTTGCGAATGCAAAAATATTAAAGGAGATGACGAAAACATGATTTCATTTACGGTTAACAAAATGATGTGCGAACATTGCAAAAAGCGTGTGGAAGACGCTTTGCTTGCAATCGACAAAGTCGTATCCGCCACTGCCGATCTCGAGAACAAAAAAGTAACGGTTGAAACCGACGGGGAAGTGGATATAAACGTATTAAAGAAAGCCGTAAAAGACGCAGGATACGAGGTTGAATAACCTTTGGGAAACATGACTGACATATGCATCATCGGCGGGGGCCCGGCCGGAATAACGGCCGCATTATCGGCGGCATCCCGCGGGAAAAAAGTTACGATTATCGAAAGAAACGAAGAACCTTTGAAGAAATTGCTTTTGACCGGCAGCGGAAAATGTAATTATTCCAATTCCGATTTGAAAAGCGATTACTATAATTTCGGGCAAAATCACCCTTTTTCGAAAGTGATTGAGGAATACGATTCCGAATGGCTCGAGAATTTTTTCATGGAAAAAGGAATGCTCACATACAAAAAAGAGTGCCTGAAATACCCGAGAAACGAGCGTTCCGACACGTTGAAAAACCTGCTTCTCGATCTGATTTCAAAAGAAGGGGTTAAGACAATCAACAACAAAAAAGTTGTTTCGGTTCAAAAAAACGATGAATCGGACAACTTAAAAGAGTATAATGATAACCGTGCGGGATTTGTCGTTAAATTTGAAGACGGCGAAGAAATCGGGTGCGAAAAGCTTATCATCGCCACGGGCGGAAAGGCTTACCCGTCGCTCGGTTCGGACGGCGCGGGTTACAGACTTGCGAGAGAACTCGGACACAGCGTGTCTTTTACATATCCCGTTTTAACCAGACTTTTAACCGATGACAAAGATATAAGAGATTTGTCGGGAATAAGGTTTAAAGCGAGGGTATCGGCCGAAGCGGAAGGCAAAATCGTATGCGTCGAAGACGGCGATTTGCAGTTTGCCGAAAACGCTTTGTCCGGAATATGCATTTTCAATTTAAGCAGATTCGTTTCCAAACCCGTCGAGGAAAACAAAGAATGTTTCGTAATCGTGGATTTTCTCCCCGAAATGAGCGAGGGGGAAATTACGGAATATCTTAAGAAAACCACATCGGACGATGCAAATTTTCTTGTAAATACTTTCGGAGAAAAGACGGCTGCTTTTATCGAAAAAAGGGTCGGCAAAAAAATGAATGAAGCGGGTGCGGGCTCAGACAAAAAGGAAGAGATAACGGCCTTTGTCATAAAGAATGCAAGGATAAGGATAACGGGCCACGATTCGTTTAATTTTGCGCAGGTCACAAAGGGCGGCGTAAACATTGACGAAGTTGACGAAAATCTTTCGTCGAAGATATGCCCCGGACTCTTTTTCGCCGGAGAAGTTTTGGACGTTGACGGAAAATGCGGCGGATACAATCTTCACTGGGCATTTGCCTCGGGTTACAAAGCGGGACTTATTGCCGCGAAAGATTAAGCTTTTATTCAGGGAGAGAAAATATGAAGAAAAAACAGATAACTGTTTTGCTTATGAGCATTTTAACATGCGTTTCGGTTGTCGGATGCACGATACCCGGAATCGATGTAATGGACGGTGACGGAATGATTAACGAAAATCTCGTTCCGGACCCCGTAAAACCTTCGGAAAAAGATAACGACGATGAGCAAAAACCTAACGATGTTTTGGAAATCATCGACAGCGATGCGATAATCGATTCATTTGTAAATAACGAATCCAAGGCAAAATTCGATCATATTCTTTACGACGAAGACGATTATCTGACTTTGGACGAAATGGTCGATGCCAAAGCGCAATACATCATGAAAGATTTTTATTTTGAAGAGCCGACTTACGCAGCTACCGTTTATTTCGCAGATATAGATTGCGGAAACGACGGCGTCAGGGATCTCGGAATAAAGATCGAATACGAATTCGACAGACACGAGGATTACAATCAGTTCTTTTCGGAAGAATACATCTTCATGGTTATGGATGACGAACTGAAATGCATCAAGGGAGTCGAATCTTATTACAGAAGCGAAGGATACATCAACGAATACGGATATATCAACGAAGGCGGAAGTGCGGGAGCGGCATGCTATATAAGCAAAGGCTCTTTTGTTAACGAAAAGGGCGAAGTGATAAGCGATTATTACTGCGAAACGAACCTCGGTTACAGCGCACCTTCGATACCTGCGTACAGTCTTACCGAGGAAATCAGGGAATACGCACCGGCAGAAGTGTATTACACGGGCGACGAATCCGAAGAATTGTATACCACAACGGTTTATAATATCGAGAAAGCCCCGGATTATCCGCAACTTACCTATGATGAAAATTACGTGCTCGACGATAAAAGCCAAAAGCTTTATGAGCAGTACGACAGGGATTCTAACGAATGGGTTTCGAAAAACTTCTTTACGATTACGGACAGCGAAGGTAACGATGTCGCAATCGAAGGGGATTTGAAGAGCTTTGCGGACAGCTTCAATGTTGTAATCGTGACCGAACAGGAAGCGTGGGCGATAATAGACGACCACAGAAAAACAGTCGGTCTTTCCGATACAATCGAGCAGGGAGCGGATCCCGCATGGAGCGAAATCAAAACCTATTCGGGCGAAAAAGCCAGATAGGATGTTTTGAATATTTCGAAGTAAAGCGGAGAGAAAAATGACCAAGAGATTATATAATGCCAAAATACTTACGATGGTTCCCGGGGAAGAGATTTTCGACGGAGAAATTCAAATCGACGGAAACCGCATAACATATGTCGGAAAAAGTCCCGCAAACGGCAGCACGGTATTTGACGAGGAAATCGACTGCGAGGGAAATCTTCTTCTTCCCGGATTTAAAAATGCGCATACGCATTCGGGAATGACGGCGTTTCGTTCGCTTGCCGACGATTTGAATCTTCAGGACTGGCTTAACAACGAGATTTTCCCGAGAGAAGCCAAAATGACTCCGGAAGACGTTTACTGGCTTACGAAACTGGCGTACCTTGAATACCTTACGTCGGGAATTACGGCATGCGCGGATATGTATCTGACGCCCGAGAGCATTTTTGACGCATCGGCCGAATTCGGCATGAGATGTCAGATGGTTTCGGGATTAAACAAATTCGGTCCCACAACAGAAGTGCTCGAGAGAAGATACAACGAGCTTAACAACAAAAACAGTCTTGTCGGATTTTTGATGGGAGTTCATGCGGAATACACCTGCGAAAAAGAACTTCTGGAAAAAGTTTCCGAACTCATTCACAAATACAAAGCACCGCTTTACACGCACATGTCCGAAACCAAAACCGAACATGACGAATGCGTCGAAAGATACGGAATGACTCCGATGGCTTTGTTCGAAAGCCTCGGACTCTGGGATTTCGGCGGCGGAATATACCACGGCGTATGGTGCAGCGAAGAAGACATGGAAATCATGAAAAAAAGAGGTCTGAGGGTTGTTACAAATCCCGCCTCGAACGCAAAACTCGCAAGCGGAATCGCTCCCGTCGACGCCTATCTTAAAAAGGGCATAGAGGTTGCAATCGGTACCGACGGACCTTCCTCGAACAACTGCCTCGATTTCTTCAGGGAAATGTTCCTTGTTACGGCACTTGCAAAGATTAAGGAAAACGACCCCAAAGCGGTTGACGCAATGGAAGTTTTGAAGATGGCATGCGTGAACGGAGCCCATGCAATGGAGCTTTTCGACAACGATGCAATAGCCGTCGGAAAGCTTGCGGACATCATCATGATCGACCTTTACCAGCCGAATATGAGACCGATTTTGAACATTTCCAAAAACATCGTTTACAGCGGTTCGAAGACAAATATTAAAATGACGATGATTGACGGAAAAGTTTTGTACAAAAATGGTAAATTTAATGATACAATAGAAGTTGACGAAATTTATTCGAAATGCGAAGAAATTACAAAACGACTCAGATAAAGGGGGAATACTAAAATGCAGAAGATGACTTTTACTTCTAACCAGACGGCATTTGAGTATGCGATTTACGAAATAGTAGGAAGTTATTTTAAGAAAGCGACATGTCAGTCCACGATTCAGGAACAGAAGCTTATAGTTCATTTCAAGGAACAGAAGCAGGATACCCAGTGCCTGATGGAAAACAAGGTTGACGGATATGTAAGAGCGGTACTTTTGAAAAAGCTCCCGCCCGAAATATGGGACGAAGAGGTTACTGTCGAGATCAGAAAAGCTCCCGAGAGTGAACTCATGAATATAATTTTTTACGGCGAAAAATATGCGCTCATCGTTAAAGGCGCGTACAGAGGCAAAAACAACGCCGATTTCAATTACAGATTTTTCACTAAATAATGGATAACAAAACTTTAGAAATATTAGAGTACGATAAATTAATAAAGTTGCTCTCCGATCATGCGTCAAGCGAACTCGGAAAGATTAAATGCGCCTCTCTGCATCCTTTAAGGAATAGGGAGGCGATTTTAGCAAATTTGGAGAATACTTCGGATGCCGTATCCCGCGTTCTTTCGGGACACAAAATTTCTTTTTCGGGCAACCGCAATCTCGAAGAATGCTTCAAGGCCATGAGTGTCGGCGCAAATCTTGATGCGGCGGAGCTTTTAAGGATTGCTTCATCCGCGGAATGTGCGGAGCATGCCGCGTCTTACGGACTCGAGGAAGAGAGGGAGGATTCGCTTAAGGCTTTGTTTGAGACACTTGTTCCCTTAAACGAACTTTCGGGAAAGATAAGAAAAATCATCCTTTCGGAAGACGAGATAGCGGATGACGCTTCAAGCACTTTAAAAGACATTCGAAGAGAAAAGGTCAATACGACCGCAAAGATTCATTCGGATTTGAACAAAATGGTTAATTCCACATACAGGACCTATCTTCAGGATGCGGTTATAACGATGCGAAACGACAGGTACTGCATACCGGTCAAAGCCGAATACAAGGGCAGCGTAAAAGGCATCGTTCACGACCAGTCCAGGGGCGGAATGACTTTCTTTATCGAGCCCGCGGGAATAGTGGAATTAAACAACAGAATTCAGGAACTCGAAGTCGAAGAGAGGGAAGAAATCAACAGAATCCTTCACATGCTCTCCGTCGAAGCGGCTTTGCATCTTGATGAACTTAAATCCAATCAGGAGATTTTAAGAGACCTCGATTTTATCTATGCAAAAGCGGCCCTTGCCATCGAAGAAGAAGCCGTGATGCCGGATTACGAATCGGGCGAATACATCGATATCAAAAAAGCGAGACATCCTTTTATCGAAAAAGGAAGAGTCGTTCCCATAGACATCATTCTCGGAGAAAAATATTCCTGCCTCATCGTTACCGGCCCGAACACGGGCGGAAAGACGGTATCTTTAAAGACGACGGGACTTTTGTGCGCAATGGGACAGTCGGGACTTTTCATTCCCGCGGCACCCGGCAGCAAGCTTAAGATTTTCAGAGACATTTATGCCGAAATAGGAGACGAGCAGAGCATCGAGCAAAACCTTTCGACCTTCTCCGGTCACATGAAGGGAATCGTAAGGATTTTAAAAGAAGCCAACCACAACAGCCTCTGCCTTTTCGACGAACTCTGTTCCGGTACGGATCCGACCGAAGGCGCCGCGCTTGCGATAGCCATAGTCTCGAGGCTTATGGAAAAAAGAGCCACGATTATGCTCACGACCCATTACTCGGAGCTTAAGGTTTTTGCATTCAATACCGAAGGCGTCGAAAACGCGTGCTGCGAATTTGACATAGAGACGCTTTCTCCCACATACAAACTGTTCATCGGAATAGCGGGCAAGAGCAACGCGTTCGCAATCTCCGAAAAACTCGGACTCGACAGGAGAATCATCGAGAGAGCGGCGAAGGAGATGGACGAGGCAAAGGGCGATTTCGAGGATCTTTTAAAAGACCTCGAAGAGACCAGAAAAAGCCTTGAAGCCGACAGGGAAGAAGAGGAGCGCCTCAAAAAAGAAGTCGAGAAATTAAGAGAAGAACTCGACAAGAACAACCAAAACGTTCGCGAAGCCAAGGAAAAGATTTTAAGAGAAGCGAGGGAAGAGGCCAAGAGCATCCTGGAGGATGCCAAGGAAGAGGCCGACGAAGCCATCAGACTTTACAATTCCTCATCTTCGATTCAGGAAATGGAAAAGAAGAGAGCGGCGCTTCGAAAGAAAATAGACGACAATTCTTCCAAGATAAAATCCAACGAAAAGAAAATCGACAATACAGATAAAAAAGTCGATGCCGCAAAACTTAAAATCGGCGACACGGTTCGCTCGATTTCGATGGGCATGACGGGCGAAGTCAAAAAACTTCCCGATGCAAGGGGAAATGTCGTTATTTCTTCGGGAGTTATGGAATTCAAGGTTAAGGCGACGGATCTCGTTTATGCCAAAGCCAGGGAAATCAAGGAGGCGACAAGGCCTACGTCGTATGCTTCGGGATTTTCCAAATCGGCTACGATTTCACCCGAAATCAATCTTTTGGGGCTTAATTCCGACGAGGCGATTGCCAAACTCGACAAATATCTGGACGATGCATATCTCTCCCATCTTCACAGCGTGAGAATCGTGCACGGCAAAGGCACGGGGGCTCTTCGCGCGGCAATACACAAATACCTTCGCGGAATCGATTTCGTCAGCGAATTCGAACTTGCGCAACAGGGCGAGGGAGATGCCGGAGTTACGGTTGTAAAATTTTAAGTAAGCAAAAAACAATATATTTACAGAGGGGTAAAAATGATTTCAAAGCAGAGAATTTTGATTGTAGACGATGACAACAATATCGCTGAACTTATTTCTTTGTATCTTACAAAGGAATGCTTCGAGACACTTATCGTGAATGACGGCGAATCCGTAAAAGAAGCGCTCGAAACTTTTTCGCCGAACCTGATTTTGCTCGATTTGATGCTTCCGGGCATCGACGGATACCAGGTTTGCCGCGAAGTCAGAGCGGAGAGCAGAATTCCCATCATCATGCTTTCGGCAAAGGGCGAGATTTTCGACAAGGTTTTGGGTCTGGAACTCGGAGCCGACGATTATATGGAAAAGCCTTTTGATTCCAAGGAACTCGTAGCCAGAGTCAAAGCGGTTTTGCGCCGTTGCAAAGAGAAGGAAGTAAAACCTCAGGAGAACGTAAAGAGTTCGCAGACCGTGGAATACACGGATCTTCGCGTATCGCTCACCGACTATTCGGTTGTTTACAAGGGTGAGAGCGTAAACATGCCTCCCAAGGAACTCGAGCTTTTGTTCTTCCTCGCGAATTCACCCAATCAGGTATTCACCAGAGAGCAGCTTCTCGACAGAATCTGGGGATATGATTATCCCGGCGACACACGTACGGTTGACGTACATATCAAGAGAATCAGAGAGAAGATAAGCGACCACGAAAAGTGGAAAATCGAAACCGTTTGGGGCGTCGGATACAAATTCACTACCGCATAAAGGAATGGAGTATTAAATGAGATACGTAAAAGATATTAAAGACGGATATACGGTACAGGACGTTTATCTTTGCAAAACAAAGAATTCCGCCACTACCAAGAACGGAAAAGAATATCTCAATGTGATTATCGCGGATAAAACCGGAAATATCGACTGCAAAATCTGGAACGCGGACAGCGCGGGGATAAGCGATTTCGAGCCGATGGATTATGTTTTCGTAAACGGCGAAGCCAAAACATTTAACGGCAATCTTCAAATCGACATCAGACAGATAAGAAAGGCCGATGCGTCCGAATACAATGTGGAGGATTTTATTCCCACAAGCAAAAAAGACGTCGAAGAAATGTATGATGCGATTCTTAAATGCATTTCCACCGTCGAGAACAATTATCTTCATGCGCTTTTGGAAGAATTCTTCGTTAACGATGCGGAATTCATCAAAGCGTTCAAGCTTTCAAGCGCGGCAAAAAGCATTCATCACAATTTTGCGGGCGGACTCGTTGAACACACGCTCGGCGTTGCAAGACTCTGCGCCTTTTATGCAAAGCAATATCCCGCGATAAACAAGGATCTTCTTTTGACCGCTGCGCTTTGTCACGATATCGGAAAGATTTACGAATATTCTCCCTTCCCCGAAAACGATTATACGGATGAGGGAAATCTCCTCGGACATATCGTAATGGGAATAGAGATGGCCGGTGAAAAAATAAAGGGAATCCCGGGATTTCCCAAGGACCTTGCAAACGAATTAAAGCACTGCATAGCATCCCACCACGGAAAACTCGAATTCGGTTCACCCAAAAAACCCGGCATAATAGAAGCTGTTGCTTTAAGTTATGCGGATGATACGGATGCCAAGATGCAGTCGTTCATTCAGTACATCGAAGACGCGGAAACATATGACTGGAATTTCTCCAGAGCTTTTGACGGAAGCATCAGAATGACCAAGGGCGAATAAATGGAAAAAGTTTTCAAAAAGGACGATGTTTTTGAGGTTTTAATCGAAGACATCAGTTCCGACGGACCGGGTATCGGTAAGATTGACGGATATACGCTTTTTGTAAAAGATGCCGTAATCGGAGACAGGTGCCGGGTCAAAATAATGAAGGCAAAAAAGAATTATGCGTATGCACATCTTGAGGAGGTACTGATTCCCTCCTCTTTTCGTATTACCCCTTTATGCCCCAAAGCAAAAGCGTGCGGGGGCTGCCAGCTCCAGGCGCTCTCCTATGATGCGGAGCTTAAATTCAAGGAAAACAAAGTCAAAAACAATCTTATAAGAATCGGCTGTTTTTCGGAAGAATTCATAGAAAGCATAAAAGAGCCGATTGTGGGAATGGAAAATCCCTACAGATACAGAAATAAAGCGCAATACCCCGTCGGAACCGACAAAAACGGCAAACCCACGGCCGGCTTTTATGCATCAAGAACCCATGATATTATTTCAAATACCGACTGCATTCTCGGCAAAGAAAAGAACAAAGATATACTCGAAGCGATTCTTTCTTTTATGGAAAAAAAGGGCATTCCCGCATATGATGAAAAAAACCAAAGCGGGATAATCCGTCATATTTTAATCCGCGAAGGCTTTAAAACGGGAGAAGTGATGGTTTGCATCGTCGCGAATGCGGATAAACTTCCGTATGAAGAAGAGCTCGGAGAAATGCTTTTTAAAATGCAGGGAATAAAAAGCGTTGTTCTTAATACAAACAAAGAAAACACCAATGTGATTTTGGGAAAGAAGACCAAAGTCATAAAGGGTTCGGAAACCATAACGGATTACCTCGGGGATTTGTCTTTTAAAATATCCGCACCTTCTTTTTATCAAATCAATCCCCTGCAGACGGAAAAATTATACAACAAGGCGCTTGAATACGCTGACCTTCACAAGGAAGAAACCGTATGGGATTTGTATTGCGGAATCGGCACGATCTCGCTTTTTATGGCAAAGAAGGCAAAGAAGGTTTACGGTGTCGAAGTGGTACCGGAGGCCATTGAGGACGCAAGAGAAAATGCAAGAAGAAACGGCATCGAAAATGCCGAATTCTTCGCCGGAAAAGCAGAGGAAGTTTTACCCTCGTTTTATCTTAACGAAGATTCGGATATGCGTTTTCCCGACGTAATCACAGTCGATCCTCCGAGAAAAGGATGCGACGAAAAATGCCTGGAGACGATGCTTAAGATGAACCCCAAACGCATCGTATACGTTAGCTGCGACTCCGCCACTCTCGCGAGAGACTTAAAGATTTTATGCGAAGAAAAATACGAACTCAAAGCCTGGCAGTGTTACGATCAGTTCTCACGAACGGTGCATGTTGAGACGTGCGTCTTATTGGGTTTGAAAGATGTCGATGAGTATATCTACATAGATTATGAGCCAGACCATCACCAAATAAAGCGTGGTAGAGCCACTTATCGAGAGGTCAAGGAATATGTGCTGAAGAACTATGGACTTAAAGTTTCAAGTCTGGACATAGCTCAAATCAAAGATAAGTGCGGATTTGAAAAGCGGGATAATTACAATAAGGGAAAAGAGGGACATAGAGTTCCGATATGCACTCCTGAAAAAGAAGATGCTATTATGGAAGCATTTAAGCATTTTAACATGATATAAAATAAATCCCTTTTTACA